>SSHD01000089.1 GCA_008017255.1 Acinetobacter sp. | reverse complement strand
TCGAACAGTTAGACCCAGAGTTTAAAGCCTACCATGACTATGTACTCAGCTTACCACTTGGGCAATATGCACAGCGCATATACGCCACCGAACGAAATGCGCGGGTCGACTGGCGCGGTCTATAAGTTCGCAAAAGCCTTGATGAAAGATCAAGGCTTTTTTTGGGAAATTAAATGATAGTTAAGCAAAAAAAATAAAAAATATACCAACATAAAACTATTCATTCGAATAAATTGGCTATTTCACACTTAATGTCGGGAAATTTTATCAAATCTGCTTTTAATTTTGACAAAACAGGGAAATAATATCGCTAAGGCTTTGCTATCTTATGTTTCAGGGTAGGAACGATTAAAGTTCCGCAAGGGAATCGAAACAAATGATGCCATCATCGGGATATGATTGGACCATGACTCAAAAGGTTTTGTTTCGGGCTTTGGAATAAAGAGAGATCAAAAGTCGATCGGAACGATGTCGCATTATCCATGCAATATCGCAAAAGCTAAACGCATGTTTTCCCTTGATTCTTCAACAAATGCAGTTCAGTGATATTCCAATAAAAATTAATGATGAACGAGGACTGTACAGTGGAATTAGACCGTTTTGATAAGCAAATTTTAGAAATTTTAACGCATGAAGATGCGAACTTAAATGAACTGTCGGAACGAATTAATTTATCGGTGAGTTCGGTCCATCGACGCATTAAAAACTTGATTGAATCTCGAGTTATGGGGCAATTGAAGCGAGAAATCAATTTCAATAAGCTCGGTTTTAGCTTACATATTTTGTTGCAGGTTTCATTGAGCAAACACGACAGCGAAACGTTTGATAAATTTTTAGCAGAAATTGAAGACATTCCCGAAGTCACCAATGCCTTTTTGGTCACAGGGCAGAGTGCCGATTTTATTTTAGAATTGGTTGCACGCAATATGGATGATTATAGTGAAATTTTATTACGACGTATTGGTAAAATTGACAGTGTCGTGGCGTTACATTCAAGTTTTGTGATTAAAGAATATGATGTTTTTAATTGTTATAAGTTGCTGAATAAGTTGTGAGCATCAATATTGCCTTGTGGGGCTAAATCCCTTATTGCGGAACTTGAATTGTTCCTTGTAGTACTTTTTAATCCCTCCCAACCTCCCTTTAAAAAGGGAGGAGTAGTCACTGCTGTCCCACAAATATCACAAGAAGAACCTCAATTGAGGTTCTTCTTGTTTTCGCCATTTTTTATCAGGCACAAAGAGTGACCTTAAAAGTTTCCTTTCAAATAAATTGACCTGAATAATTCTCAGTAAACGCTGAACACTCCATCCTTCTTGTGCCATGTGTTTAGCGAAGTTCACCAGCAAATAGGCAATTAATGCAATCCATATTTGCGTTTGTATCGCATTGCGGCTTCGACCTAGAAATGACTTCAGTTTTAAATTCTGCTTGATGGCTTTAAAGAATAACTCAATCTTCCAGCGATCTTTATAAATTGCAGCAATGGTGGATGCTGCCAGATGAAAGTTGTTGCTCAGAAATTCGAATGTTCTTTTCTTATCTGTATCATAAAACTCTATACGTCTTAATAATTCAGGTGCGCCTCTTTTCTTGGCATGTGCACTGCTCAATTCAATACATTCATCCGCAATAATCCCTTTAGTCTCTAATACGCTGCGGCTTGATTTAACTTGATAAACTGTCTTTGGGCGTAGCCGGGTTACAAAGCTGACGTTCTGAAGTGTCAACTGAGCAAACCATTGATAATCAACATATCCTTTATCAAAGACGATAATGCTGCCAGCAGGAAATTTAAATGCTCTGCCTTGCACCATATCATTTTCAATACCATCCCCAAGTGCTACAAATTCAGGAATGGTATTGCTGTGATTTAAGCCAACACTGAGTTTAATACTGGCTTTGGATTCATGCACTTTTGCCCATGCGCACAATGACAGTGAAAGATCAATATGACTGGCATCTAGTGAATACAGTGGATTCTTGAATCTAAATTTATGTGCAGTTTTAGAGTTTTCACAGCGCTGAAGCAGCTGTGTGAACAATTGCTGATACAGGCTGGCGGGCTGTTCTTCGTTGAGTCTTGCTAAGGTGCTTCGCGCAATTCTCTTCGCGCCAAGATGATAGAGCTTTTCCTGCTGGGATTCGAGATTGGATTGAATGTCTCTTAAGCTTTGCCGACAAGAAAGTTGGGACATCAATATGGCAACAAACTGATCCCAGCGGGTGGCTGATCTTAATTTTTGCCCAGAGTGGTGCAGTTTAGCCAGACGTTCAAAATCTTGTCTTAGAATGGGTTTGAGTAATTGATGAAATACGGTATTCTGATGTGACAAAACCTGAGTCCTTTATAGTTAAAGTGTTTGTTTGCACTCATATTTTAACTATTTAGACTCAGGTTTTTTTATTTAAAGCAAACTATGGGACAGTAGTGAGGAGTAGTCCCGCTTTTATAAAGCTATGTCTGCGTTAACCGTTGAAATCGAAAAAAACTGGCTAATGCTTTGCTCCTTCCCCTGTGAGGGGGAACTTGCGGCACGTTGTGCCTCAGGATGGGGGTTGTTAAATGAACACCCTCTCTAAATCTCTCCCCCGTAGGGAGAGACTTCACAGCAAAAGCATAAAAATTAGCTATAAAAAAATGCATCCGAAGATGCATATTTTATTCAGCAAAGCTTATTAAGCATCGAGTTGAGCCAATACTTCTTCTGAAAACTCTACATTGGTATAGACGTTTTGCACGTCGTCTAAATCTTCAAACATATCAATCATTTTTAAGATTTGTTTGGCTTGTTCAATGTCGGTAATTTCTGCTTTGGTCGATGGGCTCATGACCACTTCGGCATTGTCCGATTTTAAACCCGCCGCAGCCAAAGCATCTTGCACGTCACCAAAATTTTCTGGCGTGGTAATGACTAAAATTTGGTCTTCAGCCACTTCAATATCTTCTGCACCGGCTTCCAAAGCCACGTCCATAATTTTGTCTTCTAAGGACACATCTTCAAAGCTAATTTCACCACGTTTGGTAAATAAGTACGCCACTGAACCACTCGTGCCTAAGTTACCATTGGTTTTAGAAAAACAATGACGCACGTCTGGTACGGTACGGTTTAGGTTATCGGTCATGGTTTCAATAAGCACCGCCACACCGCCGACACCGTAACCCTCATAGGTCACTTCGTTTAAGTCGGTATTGTCTTCACCGCCTGCACCACGCTGTACTGCACGGTTAATGGCATCACGGGTCATATTGACCGACAGTGCTTTTTCAACCACAGCACGTAAACGTGGGTTACTGGCAACATCGCCACCGCCTAGTTTGGCTGCGGTTACAATCTCACGAATATATTTTGTAAAAACTTTAGCACGGCTGGCATCTTGTTTTGCTTTGCGATGCTTGGTATTGGCCCATTTAGAATGACCTGCCATGGAAATAACTCCAAAAAATTGAACTCAAAAAGTGCCTGAATATTAGCATAGCGATGGTTTTGTTGAAAACTGCCGAACAACGGCATATTCAAAAAAATTAACGGCGAGTGTGTTGATGGTCTGCTAATTAATTTTGATGTCTATTCCGTATTCGGCATACAGTTTTTGAATCAGCTCTAAATCTTTTTGCAAGTCGTCTGATGGATAAATTTTACTTAAAATGCCGCCTTGTTGTGTTCTCGGATTCGCATACATCAAAATAATAGGCACGTTGGCTGCTTTGGCAATATGCCAAAATCCTGTACGAATCGGTTGGCGTTCGCTGCCGCCTTTAGCGCGGGTCGCTTCGGGTGCAATCACTAAATTAAAGTTTTCATTGGCGTTAAACAGTTCCACCATTTGCGTAACAATGTCTTTGCTAGATTTGCGGTCAACAGGAATGCCACCTAAATACTTTAAAATGGGTTTAAGTGGGCCCTTGAAAAGTTCTTTTTTAATGAGGGTATGAATGTTTAATTCTAAAATTTCAAACATTGCCAAAGACAAAATAGCATCTAAATTAGAGCTGTGTTCAAAGCCAATAATGACTTGTTTTTTTTCTAAAATTGACGGATCGACCTGGTACGTCCAACCTGTAAGTTTAAAAATAGACTTGCCTAAAAACTTTTTCATAATCTTGGGTCATTACAGATGAATGACAGGCAGTGTAATATGAGTTTTCAGGAAAATATAGAGTAGAATTGCTCGCCCAAGTGAAAAATTGGATGTCTTTTAAATGAGCAAAACGCCATAATATTTGCTTTACTCGTTATGTAAAGATCGGCTAGAATCAGCGCAGTTTTGATTTTATCTTTATTTTTTAGTGGTTACGCTCAAGCCATGTGCTTGTAATCTAAGTCAAATTTAATAAAATCAAACGCGATAAATCATATTATTGTGATTACATCTATCGGGCCTATAGCTCAGTTGGTTAGAGCAGCGGACTCATAATCCGTTGGTCGACAGTTCAAGTCTGTCTGGGCCCACCATATAAAACAACCACTTACGTGTACTAATCGTAAGTGGTTTTTTTGTTTTTAGATTCTGGTAAGCAAATGGTAAGCAGCTTAAATCAACATTATTCTTAATTGGTTTTGTTGGATAAAGACTTTAAAGATAGAATTTCCTATAGTTACTCAAATTCAAGTGACGACTTGGGTATGGGGCGATCTAATTCTGGCATGGCTTAATCATAATTTAAGTCAATACTTTGAGATATGAAGTATATGATCGAATTTTAGATCAGTTTATTACAAGTTTCGTAAGCGTGGGCTGAACCCCACACCTATTTTTTAATTTTGGTCGGGTTGCCACCGGTGTGGCAGTAATTCTTCTATTTAGGTCACTTTATGTGTCGGTAACATAGGCATACAGATCCAAGCCATTCAGCTTTGCTGACTGGATTTAAGTCTTGATATTCGCCGCTCGTTGACCACTGCGCAGCGAGCCAACAAACAGCCAGTTCTTACTTCCCAAGGCCTAAGGGCGCATTTGGTTGTCGGGTAGTCAGACGCAGTTGCCTACGTCAACCCCCTAAGAACCGTGCATGCGAGTTTCCCAGCACACGGCTCAAGCCTCTGCTAAGGCGCCATTCGGCACCCGGTTATACATCGTTGACATTGGCAAACTGAACACTCCTCGGACAATACAGATGGTAAATCTCAAGATTAGCAACTGCATCCGTTCCACCATGACTTAGCTTCACAATATGACGGCTGTGCCATGGTGTATCTTTGGTGACTGGTTTAAGACAGGCGCAGCAGCGACCACCTTGTTTTAGCCACACCCGATACAGCTTGGCTCGCCCCTTTGCGGAGACCAGCATTCTTTTACCCCATCGGGATTCGAAGTACTCATCCCATGCGGGGTCATGAGGGTTAGCAGCAGCCTTGATCTTGATATGTCGCACAATTGGCGTGTCCGAGGCAGACACTAATGTGTATTGTCGCTTCCGACCATCGGCGGACTGTTCATCACATGAGAACACCCATCGACGCGCTCCTTGTACTTTGAAATACCGATCTTTGACCCATCGGAGTGTCTTGCGAGGGTGGCGACGTACAGCCCATCGCCAGAGCATTTCCCACACTGCGTTGTCTACCTGGTTGAAAACCTTCTTGGCAACGACATGACTATGATAGTTGGCCCAACCCCTTAGAATCGGGTTGAGCAAACCGATCAAAGTGGCCTGTCGTGTCGCTTTGTTTGCATTGATTAATGCTCGCAGCTTGTCAAGATGAGCGCTGATGTTTGCCTTTGACGGCTTGATCAGTAGCTTGCCGTTGTACTTACGTACGTTCCAGCCAAGAAAATCGAACCCGTTCCCTATGTGCGTGATTTTGGTCTTTTCCTGAGAGAGCACGAGACCGCGCTGCGCCAGAAATTCAACCACGGCAGGACGAACTTCATTTTCGAGCCACTCTTTAGAATACCCCGTGATGATGAAATCATCCGCATACCGTACCAGTTGCAGCTTTTTGCCTGTCCATTTGGCGTTAGAGAACCTCTTCGCCAGCATCGTTTCCAGTCCGTCCAAGGTCATGTTGGCCAACACCGGGGAGATAATACCTCCTTGCGGTGTTCCGGAAAGACTGGGAAACAGCTTGCTTTGGTAGACGTAACCGGCTTTGAGCCATTTCCGTAGAATCACCTTGTCCATTGGGAGGTTGGCGATCATCCAGTCATGGCTGATATTGTCGAAACAGCCTTGAATGTCACCCTCTAGCACCCACTCCGCACTTACTTTTCTTGACAGCACACCAAAGCACTGTGCTGCAGCATCCGCGGTTGAGCGTTGCGGTCTGAACCCATAAGAGTTCCGATCAGCGATGGTCTCCGCGATGGGTTCCAAAGCCAGCAGATGGAGCGCCTGCATGGCCCGGCATTTCATCGTGGGTATCCCGAGAGGTCTCATCTTGCCATTTTTCTTCGGAATAAGGACTCTCCGAAGCGGAAGGGGCGTGTAACCTCGCCTCTTCAACGACATCATCGCACCGGTCTTGGCCTTGGGTGTATTCCAAGTCACCTTGTCGACCCCAGCCGTGTTTTTGCCTTTGTTTTCAGACACTCGTTTGACGGCCAATGCTTTGCCACTAAACGAGTGAGTCAGCAGCCATTGCAAAGCTTTCGCCTTGTTATGCCTGCCGTCTTGTACCGCCTTCACAATACGCGCTTGCAGCCCTCTGACATGACGCTGTACAGCAATCCAATCGATGCTGTCCCACGATGTGCTGGAAGGTGCACACGCTGATACTGCTGCATTCATTTGCTCTCCCTCCATTAAAAGGGTTCTACACACTCTCTTGTGATGAGAGACCATAAGGACGTCAGCCCGCTTTCGCGTGAGGTAATGTTTCAACCTCTATCCAACCCATTACAGACTGGCATTCGCTTTTTCCTCGTTCCTTCGCCCGCATCACCATGGGCAGTTTTTGCAAACTGCTTTCCCAATGGGAGTAATACGGGATTTCCACGTTCCGCTTACTGAAGTACATCGGCTTAGGTGCCTGCTATCGACCGGGAGGCGTATGGGTCACGAATGCGTAGTCGAAAGACGCAATTCCCACCTCCATTACCGTTTTGGTTCGAGCGTATCAGCCATTTCCGCTCGTTCAACTTAACGATCGTTACGCAGATTCACATGTGTTCACCATACCGATTATCTAGCCCTTGTCCGGCTATGGCTGCCAGAAGGGTACGCCTCTCACGATTGATACCCCGCACCTTGCGGTGCCTCGTTACATTGTCGAAGGCGCTCTTTATTCAGCCTTCTAGATTCACCCGGTGACACGGGTGGTTCCCGCAGGGGGAACAACTTCATTAAGCGACTTCGTGTCGCACCTCTATCCAATTATTGTCAATGGGTAGATTGCCATCATCCAGATAGCGGCTTAAAGCTGGCCAACGCTTCAGAGTGTAATTGATCGCCTTGGCGGTTGGAGAACTCGATGGCACTGTCAGATGATGTTGGTTGAGCCATTCATA
>SSHD01000054.1 GCA_008017255.1 Acinetobacter sp. | reverse complement strand
TGATAATACCCGCCCCCTCGTTGCGGCAATGGCGATTGGTTGTGCAAAAGCATCACTCGAACGCATTAAAGAAATCTTTAAAGATGAGTTAGATGCTGACTACAAAACGCCTTATTTGCAAAGCTCGAATTTGGCGGCGCAAATTTACCGTATGGAAGCTGAATGGGAAGCTGCACGCTTGCTCACCCTCAAAGCAACGTGGATGGCAGATAATAAAAAGCCAAACTCCAAAGAAGCTTCGATTGCCAAAGCCAAAGCTGGTCGTGTCGGTAATGACATTACCCTAAAATGTGTTGAGTTAGCAGCAAGTGTCGGTTATGGCGAAGATGAATTACTGGAAAAGTGGGCACGTGACTCAAAAATTCTCGATATTTTTGAAGGTACACAGCAAATTCAGCAATTGATTATTGCCCGTCGTGAACTGGGGAAATCTTCCAGTGAATTGAAATAAGTTGCTCATTGAGATAAATAACCCAAAAAGGACGTGTTAATCACGTCCTTTTTTAAATTCTCGGATTTATCAAAATCATTATCGCATCGTCACAAATTCTTCAGCAGATGTTGGGTGAATCGCAACCGTATCATCAAAATCTTTCTTGGTTGCGCCCATTTTTAAAGCAACGGCAAAACCTTGTAAGATTTCATCCATACCCAAACCAATGCCATGAATCCCCACAATTTTCTCATCTTCACCGACACACACCAGTTTCATTTTGGTCGGTTGCCGAAGTTGCGTCACGGCACTAAACATTGCGGTGAAAGATGAGCTATAGGTTTTCACCGCATCTTTTCCATATTTTTCGGTGGCTTTTTGTTCGGTTAAACCAACCGTTCCAATGGGTGGATGACTAAACACCACTGTCGGAATATTGTCATAATCCAAATGTTCATTCGGTTTATGATTAAATAATCGTTCGGCTAAACGTCGCCCAGCGGCAACCGCAACAGGTGTCAATTCCACTTTTCCTGTAATGTCGCCAACAGCATAAATACCTGATTGTGAAGTGGTTTGAAATTTATCCACTTGGATATAGCCCTGCTTGTTCAGTTGAATATTGGCTTTATCGAGTTGCAAAGCAGATGTATTCGGCTTTCGTCCCGTTGCCCAAATCAGACAATCAATAGCATGCTCCGAGCCATTTTCTAAATGTAGCACCACGGAACCATCTGCATGTTTAGTGACTTTTTGAGGCGATGCTTGCGTATGTACAGTAATGCCATCGGCTTGCATTTGCGTTAACAACGTTTCACTGATAAATGGTTCAAATCGACGAACTGGCAAATCCTTACGAATAAACAGTTCAACTTGTGAACCCAAGCCATTCAAAACACCTGCCAATTCAACCGCAATATAACCTGAACCAATCACCGCCGTTGTTTTCGGTAATGCCTTTAGTTCAAAAAAACCATTGGAATCGATACCATGTTCAACGCCCTCAATATTTGGCAATGACGGCTGCGTTCCTGTGGCAATTAAAATATGATCCGCTGTGAGGCGTTCACCATTGACTTCAATGGTATTTTGATCGATGAAAGAAGCTGTTCCTTGAATCAAATCAACTTGATTTTTGCTTAGGCTATTTTGATAGGATTGATGAATTCTTTCGATATAAGCTTGCCGATTTTGAATTAATGTATGCCAATTAAATGATTCTACTTGGCTATTAAAACCATAATCAGACGCATATTTTTGGATTGTCTCTGCAACATGTGCGGCGTACCACATAACTTTTTTCGGAACACATCCCACATTAACGCAAGTTCCTCCAATTTCGGCTTGTTCTATTAAGGCGCATTTTTTGCCGTACATCGCCGCACGATTGACCGATGCAATTCCGCCACTGCCACCGCCGATTGCAATATAATCATAATGTTTTGTCATCATCGCCTCATCAATTTTTAGTATATTTTGGTGTGTATTCGCAAATAGATATAACACAAGATCATCATTTTTTGTTTATTTTTAATGCTTTTAATACATGATCATAAAAAAACACTCATCATTGCTGATGAGTGTTTTAGTTTTAATGAAAGATAAACAATAAAATAATACCCAGTATAATCCGATACCACGCAAACACCCGTAAAGTATGCCGCTCAACAAATTTTACTAAGGCACTGACCACCAACAAAGCCGAAATAAATGCTGCCACAAAACCCACTGCAATATTCAACATATTATCTTGTGTTAACACATCTGCATTGCGAATTAAGTCAAAAGTGGCTGCACCCAGCATGGTTGGCATCGCCAAGAAAAACGAAAACTCGGTGGATGCCTTGCGTGACAGCCCTGCAAACATGCCCCCTACAATGGTCGCACCAGAACGAGATGTACCGGGAATCATCGCTACACATTGCGCACAACCCACCATAAAGGCTTGTTTATAGCTGATTTTAGTGGCTTCTATGGTTTTGTGTTCAAACTGTTTGGCTTCAATCCAAAAAATAATAAAACCACCGACAATTAAGGCAACTGCGACCACCAACGGGCTAAACAGCACTTGCTTAATAAAATCGACGGCAAACACGCCTATAATTACCGCAGGGAAAAATGCAATCAGCACACTCACAGAAAAATGCCGTGCTTCGGCATCGCCACTAAACAAGCCTTTCACCAAGTCAAAAATCTTTTTCCGATACAACCAGCACACCGCCAAAATTGCACCCAGCTGAATCACCACTTCAAACACCCGACCATCGTCGGACTGAAAGTCGATCATATGACCAAATAAAATCAAATGTCCTGTACTTGAAATCGGCAGAAACTCTGTCAAACCCTCAATAAAACCAAGAAATAACGCTTTTAAAATTTCAATGTGTTCCATAACTTAAACTTACTCAAAAGCTGGTAGTACATGTATAAAAAGGCAAGCTTACGCTGAAATCACTTTGTTTGATATATCTCGCACGTAACTATTACGAGCATACCTCGTTCAAATGACCAAACGCTTAAATCAAACTTAAAACATCATTAAACTGTTTTTCTTTTGCATTTGCGCAACCGCTTCATCTGTTTCAAAACCCAAGCGCCAATACAATAGCTCTAAAACATCCAATTCATCTTGGGTGATAATGCGGTCATTCCACAAACAATGCTCAGCAATTGCCAAAATATTCAACCGATCACGCAATAACAAACCAGAAACATCATTTAAAATTTCCGCCAAATCAATTGCTTCATCTGAAACATCAGCATAAATGTGTATTTCATCTGCATGCAAAAACTGCGCTAAAATTTGTTCCCGTACTTCAAATTGGTTCGGGCTATTAATTTGCTGCACATGCAATAGTGCATCAATTAAATGCACAATCTGCCCTTTCATATCTTCAAATGCCGTTGGCAAATGGGCAGGCATTAAATTCAGTTCATGCTTCACGCGTTCAAGCAATAAAGCATCTAACAAACCGACTTCACCATCTTGTTGAATAATACATGCCAGTTTGGTTAAAAATTGCCGTGCGATACTGGTCGGCATATGCCCGATATTACGCAGTGCATCATGAAAAATTTGCGCATGCAGACGACCATCCAAGTGAATTAAAGACTCGACTATTGAATGACTGACGGCTGCATCTTGTGGAATAAACTCGCGGTATTGACGAATCATGAGAATCGCCACCATCACTTCGCGTGACCCTGTTGCCGTTTGCATGGCACGCAAAATCAGTTCTGGGCAGGCTTTTTGTTTGCGATGTTCAGGGTTCAACGGCTTAATGGCGTCGTTCAGGGCAAAACTAATCGGCGATAAACGCAACAATGGTAAGGGCTGCGGCGAGCTCCACGGTACAGTTGCAGTGTCAGTCACTTCATCTAAGGAACGAAACAACCCAAATAAGGGACGACTGCGCAATTTGCTTAAATTTTCCAATTGTAATTCTTGTAATAAACTTGGGTTCAACTGATAAATACGCGCTTTGATACTGGGATGAATATTCATCCAACTTTGTGGGCTCAAAGAGTTAGCAAAACACAAGTGTGAAATTGACTCAGAATATGCACTATGAATTTGCGAACCAGTGTGATGTACATAAATCCGCAATAAAGTTTGCAAATTAGCATGATTATTCATGAGTTGTGTGGTTTTCAAATCATTGCGAAAGGTGCGACCACTTAAGGTGAGATATTTAATAAACCGTGAAATTAAAATTCCAATACTACCAATCAGCCAAATTACCCCGCCAATGGCGACAAAAAAGGTTTCAAACTTATTTTGATTGTTCTTGGCAGAAGCATTATAACCGACCTGTGCCAACTTACTGCCCCACTGGCTAAAGACAGTTAAACCACTATACAAAATTTTCAGTTTGGTATTTTCAACCGCTTCACCAGACAAAATTTGATTAAATTCGTAGCTCAGCAAGCCATAAAGCTCCAATTCATCTAGATTTTGCAATGCACCCCAAGTCAAAATAATCACAATATCCTGTGACTTAAAACCTGCTGTTAAGGCATTGACCCCGACTTCATCGGGCAAGACATATATTGCAGGTGGGTTTAAATCGAAACAGTCTGCAACCTGTTGTAGCACTTTTAAAACGGTAATTTCTTCTGGGGTACTTTCGTCAAAAACCAAGCGCCTGGCTTTGAGCTGCTTGGCCAGTGAATGCCCGCCTTCGCGCAGCACGTAAAGCTCTGAAACAACGGACCAAACAAAAATTAAAATAATGAAACCAACAAAAGATGGGCTCAATGCATGCCACAAAATGGCTTGGCTATAATCAAAAAAATGTACGATCAAACCCAAAAATAAATTAAGAATAAAAATGGTCAATAGCATCGCTAGCCAACAAAAACTCATTGACCATGCAATATTTTTATTTTCAATTAAATAATGGCTCATTTCTTTCAATGTAAATTATCCTGATTACATTGTTTCGCTGAAGGCTTGAACACTATCATAAAATAAAAAAGCGGGAATTTCCCGCTTTTTCAATGATTCAAGCACTATTCTTCGTTTATGCCACTCAAATCAACCGATGCGGTATCCACATTCACATCAATATAACTATCAGCTTGTTTTTTCGCCGAGTCGTTGCGTTTTTGCTCTAACGCAGTCAAGTAGGTCTCATCAATACCACCAGCTACATATACGCCATCAAATACTGAGCAATCAAACTCTTTTAACTCCGGCACTTTACTGGTGCGTACCGCATTTTTTAAATCTTCCAAATCTTGGAAAATCAAACGATCTGCGCCAATAATTTCACGAATTTCTTCAACAGAACGGCCCGAGGCAATCAATTCAGATTTTGCAGGCATATCAATCCCATACACGTTTGGATATTTCACCATTGGCGCAGCAGAAGCAAAGAAAACTTTTTTCGCGCCAGAGTCACGTGCCATCTGAATAATTTCATTACAGGTCGTACCACGTACAATCGAGTCATCGACTAGCAACACATTTTTGTCTTTAAACTCAAGTTCTACTGGGTTAAGTTTTTGACGCACTGATTTTTTGCGTTGTTGCTGACCTGGCATAATAAAAGTACGTCCGATGTAACGGTTTTTCATAAACCCTTCACGGAATTTGACCCCTAAAATATTGGCCAATTCTAATGCAGAAGTCCGGCTGGTATCTGGAATTGGAATCACCACATCAATATCGTGTGCTTCGCCCCATTCTTTTAGAATTTTATGCGCCAATTTTTCACCCATTTTTAAGCGGGATTTATATACCGAAATACCGTCAATGGTGGCATCTGGGCGGGCAAAATATACATATTCAAAAATACATGGGCGGTATTCTGGGTTTACAGCGCATTGCTGCGAGTACAGCTTACCATCAGCATTAATAAAAATTGCTTCACCTGGGGCAATATCACGTTCAACTTTAAAGCCCAATGCGGTAATCGCAACCGATTCAGAGGCAATAATATATTCAACGCCCTGCTCAGTTTCACGCGAGCCATACACCAATGGACGAATACCATTTGGGTCACGGAAACCAACTAGACCATGTCCAGTAATCATCGCCACCACGCCATAAGCGCCTTTACAGCGTTCATGCACACGCGACACGGTATGGAAAATATCTTGCGGGGTTGGATTTAAGGTGCCGCATTTTTGCAACTCATGGGCAAAAACATTCAGCAGTACTTCGGTATCGGAGTCGGTATTCATATGACGTAAATCTGTTTTAAACAGGTCATCATGAATTTCTTCGGCATTGGTTAAGTTACCATTGTGCGCAAGGGTAATGCCGTAAGGAGAGTTGACATAAAAAGGCTGCGCTTCGGCACTGCTCGATGACCCCGCAGTTGGATAACGCACATGGCCAATACCATAATTACCTTGCAGCGCACGCATGTGGCGGGTATGAAATACATCTCGTACCATACCGTTATCTTTACGTAAAAATAAACGCCCTTGATGGCAAGTAACTATGCCTGCTGCATCTTGACCTCGATGTTGTAACATCGTCAAGGCATCAAACAACATTTGGTTCACTGGTGATTTACCAGCGATTCCAACGACTCCACACATAGCAACCTCGCAACAAGCTAGCAATTAGTAAAAAGGGTTCTCTGTTGAATGATCCGCAGCTTCTTTGACCGAAGTACGCTCAGGCTCATCCATTTCAGTTGAAGGGCGATGTAATAACGCACCTTCAGATGTCATTTGATCTACAGCTTGATTTGCAACATCTTTGGAAAATTCGCTTGCCAAAGGTGCGTAAGGTAATAAAATTTGTACAATTTTTGATTGCTTCCAATGCGGCGAACTATTCACCCAAGGTCCAACAGCTTGTATTGCAATTAATACAATTAACAGTCCTTTTAGGGTGCCAAAAGCACCGCCCGCTAAACGATTAATTGGGCCCAATTTCAAACTTTTCAAGAGTCCGCTGAGCAGTGCCGATACTAACCACACACACACCACTATAACCAATACAATAACAGCAAAGGCGGCAATTTTCTGCACCACTGGGTCTTGACTTAAACTGCTCATAGCTGGTGCCAAAAGCACGGCGTATTTCGCCCCGACAATCAATGCCAATATCCAGCCGACAAAGTTGGCAAAAGCTTTAATAAAGCCTTGACGCAAACCGTTTAGCCCACCAAGCAGTAAAATAACTAACAGTATAATATCAAGTGTGTTCATATCACACCGTCATCACATTCACGCAGTCTTTGATTAAAGTCGGTCCAGTATAAATCAGTCCACTATACACTTGAACTAGGCTTGCACCGGCTTGCTGTTTAGCCACAGCTTGCACACCAGATAAAATACCGCCCACTCCAATCAGTGGAATTTGACCCGCTAAAACTTCAGAAAATTGACGCAAACAAGCGGTACTTTTTTCAAATACGGGTGCACCAGACAAACCACCCGCTTCCTTGCCATTCGGAAGATTTTCAACACCTTCACGACCAAGCGTGGTGTTGGTGACAATCAAACCATCAATTTTAAACTGGAGTAATTGCGCAGCAATAAAATCAATATCTTCAGTGCTTAAATCTGGCGCAACTTTCAGCACTAATGGCACATAACGGCTGTATTGTTGTGCCAATGCAAGTTGACGTGCTTTTAAGGTTTGCAATAATTCTGTTAGCGCAGCACCACTTTGTAAACTGCGCAGGTTTTTGGTGTTAGGTGATGAAATATTCACGGTCACATAAGTGGCGTATTGATAGACTTTTTCTAAACAAATCAAATAATCAGATACGGCATCTTCAACTGGTGTATCAGCATTTTTACCAATATTAATACCTAAAACGCCTTTGAACTTGGCTGCTTTTACATTTTCAATCAGTTGATCGACCCCATCATTATTAAAACCCATACGGTTAATAATGGCTTTTGCTTCAGGAATACGAAATAAACGCGGTTGCGGGTTGCCCGCTTGAGGACGTGGGGTAATTGTACCAATTTCAATAAAACCAAAACCTAGGCCGGCTAAGGCATCAATATGCGCGCCGTTTTTATCTAAACCAGCAGCAAGACCAACAGGGTTTGAAAACTCAATACCCATGCAGGTCACTGGTTTTGCAGCAACTTTTTGTTGCATTAAACCCAGTTGATGCGCTTTGTCGAGTATATAGAGTGTGAATTCATGTGCACGCTCAGGTGCCAAAGTAAATAACAAAGGGCGAGCCAATGAATATAACATATCAATCACAGTCTACTGATTTTCAAGTAGCAGCATTATAGGCGCAGACTACACAAAAAACCATGCTTGACAGCGGCTTATTTTGCAAAGTAAGCAGATTGAAGTGAATCATCGTCAGCAACCATTAGCATTCTAAATTGCCATATAAACCCTGTGCGATTCGCCACAACATCTTAAATGAATACAATTTTATCGGTACAAAGGTTGCTATTGGTCTAGAAATGCTATTGAATCGACCACGTATTCGCATAGAATAAACCCACGCGGTAATAATAAATTTCATGGACGCAAAAATTTTGGAGAGCGGGATGCCTTCTTTGATGTCGAAACACAGCCGAGCGATGTATATTGGTTTGGGATTAAGTACACTTTTCCTTAGTGCAACATTAGTCGGTTGTGGCAGTGGCGATGAAAGTGAAGCGCGTATTGAGCCGCCTAAACCCGTAGTAAACGTACCTAAACCAAGAGATTTTGCCCTGAAAGTCCCGGTAGAAATGCGTAATGTGGTGATTAAGGTTTATGACAACTTTGATGATTCTTTGGTGCTAGAACAAGCCATCACCACCACAACAAGTCAAAGTTTTACCCTACCGTATGTACTCAACACCAGTCACTTATATCGGGTTGAGTTATCAAGTACACCAAGAACATTGATTTACGATTTCCTGAGTGGGCAATACCAGCCCTTTACTGGCACCATGCATGCTTTAGTGATAGTCAATACCAGTAATTTAACTCAAAATATTTTTATTAATCCAAGTTCGGAAGCCGTATATCAACGCGCACTCATTCGTTCTGGCTATTTAATAAATGATACAAGTCAAGACTCAAGAAAAATCAGCAAATTACATTTAGAACTAGCAATGAAAGATGTGAATAACGCATTATTAAAACCATTTGCTGTAGATGTTCCAAATATAGAACCTTCTTTCCAACTCAGTGCATTGACCGATCAGGACGTGCGTTTACGTCCATCAGTATATAACAACACTTATTTAAGTTTGGGTTACTTACAACAATGGGCCAATCGTTATCCAACAGATTCTTATGCTCAATTCAGCAAAAACCTAGCACTAGATTTAAGTGATGGTTATCTCGATGCCAAAATAATCCATGGTGACCCACGTACACTAACCTCATTGATGTCAGCTGCGCCAAGCAATATTGATCCTGCAAAAAATACCTTAATTAATATTGCCAGCAACCAAACTAACGTTCGAGAAACGTTTGCGACTTCGCTTAAAAATTCAGTATTACAGCTTGCAAGCTATTACAACCAACCAACTTTAAACCCAAATGGTTATGATTTATTACAAATGCAGTCTTATGCAGGTGGTATTCCAGCCATAGATTCAAATACTGTTTTTAGAATAAATGGGGCTGGTGATTACCGCCGTGCAGTGGGTTTCGCCGATACCACAGCAACCTGTAATGGCTCACTTTACCCATGTAAACAAGGTATTACTGGTATTAACATTATCAATCCAAATTTACCGTCTATAGCGTATTTAGTGGGTCACTATGCAGATGCAACCAGTGGCTGTCAACTCAATATTCGTGCCAATGGTGTGCTTGAATTAACCAAAGGCACCCAAGTTTTCCGCTCAACTTTAGATGCCGACAGCACTGACAATCTATTGCAAGTCGACAAAGCCACGCATGTGTATTTGCTCAACAGCAGTACAACCGAACCAGACAATGCCGCATTGGAATATACCTTTGTGCAAGTCAACATCAAAGCCAATCAAGTATTGGGTGCCAGTGCAGGTGTCGACACGCGTAAAGCACCAGATCAATTAAAAAGCACACAACTACAATGTAGTTTTAGCTAAGGTACCACCACGCAGGCAATTGGATATTTTTCAGTTGCCTGCGGTGTTGTAAATATTCGGCATCATGTTTGGCGACTTCATTCCAAAAAACCGCACTATGGTCAAAATATTTGGTATGTACCAACTCATGTACACAAACCGCCCGCACAATCTCTTTAGGCATGAAAACCAATGCAGCATTGAGCATAATGTCATGTTTCGAGCTGCAACTGCCCCACCGTGTTTTAGGTCTGCGAATGGCACAACCATTGTATGGCAAAGCAATCTGCTGACTTACTTGCTGTAAATATTCAACTAAATATTGTTTGGCATACGCGACAACTGCTGCTTGTAAGGCTTGCTCGGGTTGTTGCTCTCGAATAAATAAAGTCTGTAGTTGCCAATCAAACTTAAAAATAGCGCGTTGCGCTTGCTGAATAATGCGAAAAGGTTCGGCATGGTGAAACAAACTAATTTGTGCAGGAAAAACTGTACTGTGATTAAACTGCGTTTGTTGTTTATGCCACGTATCAATAAGCCATTGTTCAGAATGAGCTAAAAACTGTTGTACTTGTTTTTTGCTGCAAAACAAAGGAATGGTTAAACGAATACCTGATGGCTCAACACGCAAGCGCAGATTTCTCGCACGAGCATGCCGAACCATTTTAATTTCAGGTAGATCGTTTAAAGTCATATTACTTTCTTTAAATCCCTTCCTTTGTAAAGAAGGGTCAGGGAGGATTCTAAACTGCAGTACGTTCTTCTATGCCATTATTGGTTGCAACTATGGCAATATCTGCTTTATGAATCGCAAAAATACCGTTACACACCACACCAGGAATGTCATTGAGGGTTTTTTCTAGCTCGAGTGCATTTAAAATATTCAGGTTATAGACATCTAAAATCACGTTGCCGTTATCGGTCACGACACCTTCACGGTAAACAGGGTCGCCCCCTAAAACTACGATTTTACGCGCCACAGCCGAGCGCGCCATAGGAATCACTTCTATAGGCAGTACAAAATCACGACCTAATTGCCCTACCCATTTCGAGTCATCGACAATACAGACAAACTTCTTGGCAATGGATGCAACAATTTTTTCTCGGGTTAAAGCAGCCCCACCGCCTTTAATCATATGCATGTGGCGGTCAATTTCATCTGCACCATCGACATAAGCATCTAAACCACCCACCGAGTTCATGTCTACCACCTCTATGCCGAGCTTTTTTAGCCGCTCTGCGGTGGCATTGGAACTGGCAACTGCCGCTTCTAATTGCAACTCAGGCAATAAGTCGATCAGAAAATTTACCGTACTACCCGTACCCACCCCCAATATGCCGCCCTTTGGTAAATGCTTCAGCGCTGCGCGTGCGGCAGCTTGTTTTTTTTCATCTTGGCTTGCATATAGACTCATGACTTCACTCAACTAATTTGACATTTGCAT
>SSHD01000053.1 GCA_008017255.1 Acinetobacter sp. | reverse complement strand
GTATTGGTGGTGGGCTGCTGACGTTAGAAGGCAAACCATTTTTATATAATCAGCGTGAAACGGTACTCAATGGTGGCTTTATCGCATTTAAAGATGCGGCATGTAAAAAACTGGCTTATGAAGCCTTAGCACATTCAGGCATTTTAAGTGGCGAGTCATAACACGCGTGCTATAGTGAGATAAGTTTTTAGCTTTAGTTTTGAATATGGCGCTCGATTTATTACCGAAAAGTATGTTTGCATCGGTGGATTTACTGCCCGATGCCGCAACTCCTGTGACTTTGTTTACTCGTCATTCGGTGCGTGAACAGGTGAAAGGGCAAGGCTTTGCGGGTTATGATTTGCCCTTGACTGAGCAGGGACGAGCGCTTGCCTATGCGTGGGGGCAATATTTAGCGCAAAATACCGACCGTGCAATACAGCATTGTATTTCCAGCCCAATCCAACGTTGTGTAGACACTGCTGCTTTAATGATTGAGGGCGCAGACCATGTGCATAAGGCAGTGAATACGCATAAAATTGAAATTGTCGAGCAGCGGCTGTTGGTTGAGCCAGGTAGTTTTGTGTTGGATATTCAGCAAGCTGCACCGTATTTTCGTCAACAAGGCGCTTTAGGTTTTATCAATAGCTTTGTGAACAATGCTTTGCCCGGTATGAAGCACCCAATTAATGGCGTGTTTGATGTACTAGAGTTGCTCTATCATTCCCATCCGACTCAACATGCAGGCTTAAGTTTGGCGGTGAGCCATGACACGATTTTAGCGGCAATCGTCGCAGTAATTTCCGGCAATAAGCAAATTGAATGCAGTGATTGGCCTGAAATGATGGAAGGCTTATTTGTATGGTTTGAGGGCAAAGACTTTAACCAAAGCAAATTAAAATGGATTTGGCGTGGTCAAAAGCATGAGTTGCTAATGAAAGATTTTCAAATATAAATAGACCTCTTGCAAAAATATAAATAACCCCTTTGTTTTCCCCCTTATCAAGGGGGATGAGGAACGCCTAAATTTCCGCAAGGGGGCAAAAGGTCTAATGCACAAGCAATAAAAAAGCCCGAAAAATCGGGCTTTTTCACACGCAACAAATTAGTTAGCTAAAGCTTTAATTTGAGCATTTAAGCGGCTCTTATGACGAGCAGCTTTATTTTTGTGGATGATACCTTTGTCAGCCATACGGTCGATAACAGGTACAGCTGTTTTGTATGCTTCTGAAGCAACAGCATAATCACCAGCAGCGATTGCGTTTACAGTACGTTTAAGGTAAGTACGAACCATAGAACGCAAGCTTGCGTTGTGTTTACGTGCTTTAACGTTTTGACGAGCACGTTTTTTAGCTTGAGCAGAGTTTGCCACTCGTGCACTCCTTGAAAATAAGTTGGTCTGGGCGGGCGCTGAAGTAAAACCAAAATTAATTGGCAACATTCACCAGCCCGTAAACAAGTGGCATATTTTGATGAAACTATGCCGTGAAGTCAAGCCTTAGCGCATTTTTAACTGCATTTAACAGGTGATAAACTTACAATAAAGCGTTACAGTAAATTCAATGCTGAATTAGGCGAAATAAATATGAAAAAAGCACACAACAAAGCCATAGTAATTGGTGCAACTGGTTTGGTTGGTCAGGCTTTGGTTGAGCAATTGCAACAAGCAGATGATTTTAGTGAAATTACTGTAGTCGTACGTAAAAAGTCCGATAAATTCAATGCTTATAGCAAAGTGAACCAATTGGTTTTAGATGATTTTTTATTGCTTAATGATGAGGATGTTGCAGGGCATAGTCACGCCTTTAGTTGCTTGGGTAGCACCATTAAGCAAGCTGGTTCTAAACAAGCATTTTATGCCATAGATTATGAAATTAATGCGCATTTTGCCGATTTGATTCAAGATAAAAATATTCATTTATTGGTCATTAGTGCACTCGGTGCTAACGCGAAATCACCTATTTTTTATAATAAAGTCAAAGGTGAATTGGAAAATTATTTGAAACAATTGACCATTTATAAATTATCTATTTTTCAGCCCTCACTATTGATTGGTAAGCGCAGTGACGTACGTGTGTTCGAAGATATGGCGCAAACTTTATTTAAATTGGTCGAAAAAACATGGACTAAACCGTTTAAAGTTAAGCCTGTAAGCGCCGAACAATTGGCGCATACTATGCTGCAAGCAGCACAAACCCAATCCGCAGCATTTAAACTGTACGATAATTTAAGCATACAACAACCCTCATAATGGAGAACTTTGGTGAGCACACTTCCTTTTGTTACTTGTGACTTGTTAGATGATAACCCTGAAAAAAACTTACAAGTGGTTACGCCATCTTTGGACGGTAAGTGCTTTAAAAGTTATGGCGCGCGTAAAACTTTTGGCGGGCAAGTAGTGACGGTCAAATGCTTTGAAGATAACTCTCGAGTAAAAGAATTACTGGCAACCGATGGCACTGGCAAAGTATTGGTGGTCGATGGTGGTGCTTCTATGCGTTGCGCATTGATGGGTGATTTAATTGCCGATTCAGCGGTAAAAAATCACTGGAATGGTGTGGTGATTTACGGTTGTGTGCGTGATGTCGATGCGATTGCAGAACTGGATTTGGGCGTGCACGCATTGGCTGCAATTCCACAAAAAAGTAATCGTAAAGGCATAGGTGAAGTTGATGTAAGCCTGTATTTTGGCAGTGTAACCATAAATTCTGGCGATTATATTTATGCCGATAATAACGGCATTGTGATTGCAAAAGAACAATTAGTCGATTGCTAAATTAGGATAACAATATGCTCAAACAGATAAATCATCAACTTAAAGTGACTCAAGCGCTTGTTGCAACGATTATCGGCGGTGGTAGAGGTGTCATGGGCACAGCTCAACCAATGCAGCCAGCTAAAGCATTAAAGCTCTATGAGTTTGAAGGCTGCCCATTTTGCCGACGTGTGCGTGAAGTGGTGACCTTGCTGAATTTGGATGTAGAAATTTATCCATGTCCAAAAGGTGGGCAAAAGTACCGCCAAGTGGTGCAAAACAAAGGTGGCAAGCTGGAGTTTCCATTTTTTATAGATGAAAATACTGCCGATCAAATGTATGAGTCACAAGCCATTATCGATCACTTGTTTAAGCATTACGGTAGAACAGGAAAAACACCAGCTAAGTTTAAATATGCGGGATTTTCTATTGCTTCTACACTGTCAACCGTGGTGGGGGGAGCGCGTGGTGTCTGGCTCAACAAACAAGTTGCACAACGAGCAGCGCCAGAGAAGATGTTGCAGCTTTGGAGCTTTGAGGCCAGTCCTTATTCGCGGTTGGTGCGTGAAGTCTTATCTGAATTAGAACTTCCTTACATTCTGCATAATGTGCCTAAGGAGCGTTGGCAAGATATGGGTCCAGCGGTAATGCGCTTTAAACCAGGAACTTATATTCCATTGCCAAATGGTAAGCGTGAAAAAGTAGTGGAAATAATGGGACGTGATATTCAAGTGCCATATTTAGTGGACCCAAATACAGGTGTGAAGATGTTTGAATCTGCCCAAATTGTTGATTACTTGAAAAAACAGTATGGCTAATGACTCACACTGTGTAAAAAAGCACCTTTTTATAGGGTGCTTTTTATTTGCCTGAGAATGGTTGTAGCTTAGGCATAAAAAAAGGGCTAAATCCAAAGATTTAACCCTTTTTAGCAGTGTTAGCGATTATTTTTCAATAATAGCAGTTACACCTTGACCACCAGCAGCACAGATCGACACTAAAATACGACCTGAACCTTTTTGGTTAAGTAACTTCGCAGCAGTCGCGATAATACGACCACCAGTTGCAGCGAATGGGTGACCTGCTGCTAAAGATGAACCTTTAACGTTCAATTTGCTACGATCAATTTTGCCCAATGGTGCTTTTAAGCCCAAACGGTCTTTACAGAATTTTTCATCTTCCCAGGCTTTCAAAGTAGAAAGAACTTGTGATGCGAATGCTTCGTGAATTTCGTAGTAGTCAAAATCTTGCAATTTAAGACCAGCACGTTCGAGCATACGTGGCACAGCATAAGCAGGTGCCATCAATAAACCTTCTTTTTTGCCTACGAAGTCAACCGCAGCAGTTTCAGTAAAGGTTAGGTAAGCAAGTACTTCGTGACCGTTGGCTTTAGCCCATTCTTCAGACGCTAAAAGTACACAAGATGCACCGTCAGTGAGTGGAGTGGAGTTACCCGCTGTCATGGTTGCCGCATCGCCTTTACCAAATACCGGTTTTAACTTCGCTAATTTTTCTACCGAAGAATCTGCACGTAAGTTGTTGTCACGGCTTAAACCTAAGAATGGCGTGATTAAGTCATCGAAGAAACCTTCTTCGTATGCTTTTGCCATTTTTTGATGTGAAGTTGCAGCTAATTCGTCTTGCTCTGCACGCGGAATACCCCATTCAAGCGCAGTAATTGCTTGGTGGTCGCCCATTGCTAAACCTGTACGTGGTTCACCATTTTTAGGTGCATCCATTAAGTTTTTAACATCAATTTTTTTCAATGCGTTTAAACGGTCTTTGCCAGTTTTAGCAATGTTCATTTCAAGTAATGCTTTGCGTAAGCCATCACCAAATGCAATCGGCGCATCAGAAGTAGTATCTACACCACCTGCAACACCCACTTCAATTTGACCTAAAGCAATTTTATTAGCAACCAAGAACGCCGCTTGTAAACCAGTACCACAGGCTTGTTGAATGTCATAAGCTGGAGTTTCTGGTGCAAGTTGCGTGCTCAAAACACACTCACGGGTCATGTTGAAGTCACGGCTATGTTTTAATACCGCACCTGCAACGACTTCACCCAAGCGTTGACCTTGAAGGTTGAAACGCTCAACCAAGCCATTTAATGCAGCAGTAAACATGTCAGTGTTTGATGCTGTAAAATAAGCGCCGTTAGAGCGAGCGAAAGGAATGCGGTTACCGCCAATAATGGCAACACGGCGAACGGTGTTTTGACTCATGGTTTTTTCCTGTGGAACAGAAGGTTTAGTCGTTTTAGCTGGTGCAGCTTTACTTACTGTAGAAGTCGCAGTGCTTTTTGGGCTGCTGGCACGTGCTGGCGTTGTTTTGCTTGCCGTGCTTGCTGCTTTAGGCGCTGCGGTGGTACTTTTACCCGCAGTAGAAGTCGTTTTTGATGTATTTGACACAGTTTCTTGCACAGCTTTAGTAGCGGCTGGCTTTTTTGGAGTTGTATTGCTCATAAGGCTTTTCCAAGCATAATTGCGATATTCTTATGGTAACCATAGCATAAATTCAGTATGGTCGTATTGACTGGAATGACGTGGCAGACCGCATTCAGGTCAAGACATCCAAGCTTGAACTCAAGTATGATTTATTGTGAGTCAATCAGATATTCACTTTATGTTATTTTACTGACTGAATATGTGTATCTGTAAAAAATTCATTTGCATGAGAGATAATAACCATGACTGATCAATACCAAGCATTTACTCAATCTCCAATTGGTAAATTTGTTGCAAAAAATTTAGGTTTACCTGCACCAACAACACTAGAACGTTTTGAAAATGCTCGTCCGGTTGTGGCTGGAGCAGTATTGCTTGGCGCAGCGCCTGCAAGCACCATTTCTGGTGCAATTGCGCAAGTGCTCAGCAATATTCATGCAGATGGTTATGTTGGCAACAATGTTGAACTACAACAGGCTGCTGCAAAAGTTGGTTTAAACCTACGCCCACTCAATGCAGATGACAAAGAATCTAAATTTAAAGCGGTAATATTTGATGCTTCTGGCATTCAAAATTCTGAACAATTAAAAGAGTTGTATAACTTCTTTAATCCAATTGCACGTCAGATTTCACGTTCTGGTCGTGTTATCGTGATTGGTACTACGCCTGAAACTGCAAAAACGGTTAAACAAGCCATTGCACAACGTGCGCTTGAAGGTTTTGTTAAATCTGCTGGTAAAGAGCTTAAAAAAGGCATTACTGCACAAGTGGTTTATGTAGACCAAGGTGCTGAAGCGAATCTTGAATCGACTTTACGTTTCTTAATTTCACCACGTTCGGCTTATGTATCTGGTCAAGTGGTTCGTGTGTCTAAAGCAGACGTTGCCGATTTAGACTGGGCGAAGCCACTAGCAGGTAAAACAGCTTTAGTCACTGGTGCAAGCCGTGGTATTGGTGAAGCGATCGCTCAAGTTCTGGCACGTGATGGCGCACACGTCATTTGCTTAGATGTTCCACAACAACAAGCAGACCTAGAGCGTGTTGCGGGTGAAATTGGTGGTTCAGTATTGGCAATTGACATTACTGCTGCCGATGCAGGCGAAAAAATTAAAGCCGCTGCGGCAAAACAAGGCGGTTTAGATGCCATTGTGCACAATGCAGGTATTACCCGTGACAAAACTTTGGCGAATATGAAGCCTGAGCTTTGGGACCTAGTGATTAACATTAACCTGTCTGCAATTGAACGTGTAAACGATTACTTACTTGCCAATAAAGGTTTAAATGCCAATGGTCGTATCGTTTGCGTATCATCAATTAGTGGTATTGCCGGTAACTTAGGTCAAACCAACTATGCGGTGTCTAAAGCAGGCGTAATTGGTTTAGTGAAATTTACTGCACCGACATTGAAAGATGGTATTACCATCAATGCAGTTGCACCTGGTTTCATTGAAACGCAAATGACTGCTGCCATTCCATTTGCAATTCGTGAAGCGGGTCGTCGTATGAACTCGATGAACCAAGGTGGTTTACCTGTAGATGTAGCTGAAGCGATTGCTTGGTTTGCGTCTACGGGTTCTACTGGCGTGACTGGCAACGTGGTTCGCGTATGTGGTCAAAGCTTGTTAGGTGCTTAAGCATCAGGTTTTTGAAGAGGGGTGCTTGTGCATCCCTTTTTTATAAAAATTATTGAAAGGTTCATTATGAATACACGCCATTTTAGTCAATTACCAAAGCCTTACTTAGCTTATCCAAAAGTTATTCAAGGTTTAATTTTTAAAAAGCCAAAAGGCGAAAAAGTATTACCACAAGTTGAATATGTGGTAGATACGCTTAATATTGATGCAAAACATTTAGAAAGCTATAACGAAATTTGTGGTTTTAAAAATGATGGTTTGATACCAGCAATTTATCTAGCAGTACTGTCGCAAAGTCTGCAAATGCATATGATGACCAGTGAAGCGTTTCCATTTGCGATTTTAGGATTGGTGCATATCCGTAACCAAATCAAACAAACTCGTAAAATCGGTGTGAATGAGCAAATTACGTTGTCATGTAAATTTGGCGAACTTCAGCCACATGATAAAGGCTTACAATTCGATTTCATTACAACTGCCAAAGTGGGCGGTGAAGTGGTGATGGAAAGTTTAACGACTTATTTATCACGTCAAAAAACTGAGAAAAAAGCTTCTGAAAAATCGAAAGAATCTAAAGAGCCTGCATATCAGCCAAAAGCTGAATGGAATATTTCTGAGAATACTGGTCGCCGCTATGCATTGATTTCAGGTGATTTTAACTTGATTCATATTCATGCAGTCACAGCCAAAGCATTTGGTTTTAAACAAGCGATTGCACATGGCATGTGGAGTAAGGCAAAAGCTTTGGCGAGTATTGAGTTACCCGCTGCTTATGAAGCAGATGTTTGGTTTAAATTGCCGATGTACTTACCATCAACTGTTGAGTTTTTAACAGCCGCTGAATCAAAACAAACTGACTTCTTGATTCGTAACGTTAAATCTAAAAAGCCACATGTTGCGGGAACAGTGAAAGCACTTTAATACTGAATAGTATTGTTGAGTCAGCCCTTTTGTTCGCAAGAGGGTTGTTCTAAAAAATATAAATG
>SSHD01000135.1 GCA_008017255.1 Acinetobacter sp. | reverse complement strand
TTTTCAAATGATGTTTGCAGCAACAGCAACAACCATTGCGAGTGGTGCGATGGCTGAACGCATTCACTTCACGGCTTATATTGTCAGTGCCATTATTGTCAGTGGAGTGATTTACCCTATTTTCGGCAGTTGGGCATGGGGTGGCTTGTTTGGTGGCGATGGCTGGTTGAAAGCATTGGGTTTTATTGACTTTGCGGGTTCAACCGTCGTGCATTCTATTGGTGGTTGGGTGGCATTGGCTGGCATTATTATTTTGGGTCCGCGTTTGGGGCGGTTTGGACGCAAAGGTCAAAGTCATTTCTTGGCAGGGCATAACTTACCTTTAGTCGCGCTTGGAGGCTTCATTTTATGGTTTGCATGGTTTGGCTTTAATGCAGGCTCGACAGTTGCCGCAAATGTGAGTATTGGGCGAATTGCATTAAATACCCACTTGGCGGCCTGTGCTGCTGCCGTGACCTATATGATTCTAGCGTTAATTCAATCTAAAGCTGTACTGATTCGTTACACCATTAATGCATCATTGGCTGGATTAGTTGCGATTACGGCAGGATGCGCTACCATGTCGCCGTTGTATGCAGTCATTACTGGAGCTTTTGCGGGGGTACTTATTACATTTGTTCCGCTGCTTTTAGAAAAAATGCAGTTAGATGATGTAGTAGATGCGGTTGCTGTTCATGGAGTTTGTGGTGCATGGGGCACCATTGCAGCGGGTATTTTCTTGGAAAGTAATCCATTTGATTTGCATGTGATTGGCGTGCAAGCAATTGGTGTTGGAGCGGCATTTATTTGGGGCTTTGGGGTTGCCTTGGTCATGTTCAAAGTGCTGGACAAAGTTCTTGGTGGGCTTCGAGTTTCACAACAACATGAGCAGCGAGGTTTGGACTATACCGAACATGCAGAGTTGTCCTACCCTGAATTTCAGCGCGATTTAACCTTTGAAACTGACAATATGACTCAGCGTCACTAAGAGGTGTCTGCTATGGCCGAATTAACCATTGAACAAAAGAAATTAGCGGTCGAGAAAGGCTTGGCTCAGTTTATGCCAGACATCGTTTTGCAGCGTGTTTTGCAATACTGGGAAAGCGAATATGGGAGGCAACCTTCTTTTGTGTTAAATCGTTTTTTAAGTGAGATTTGTACCAGTGATGAAATGCGTTTACAGCGCAAAGATATGCTGCGACAAGTATTACATGAGATCTCTGTAGTCGAAAAACAGCAGCGTCTTAAAGGTAAAAATGACAAAAGTATAGTTGTACCAAAGCAGGAGCACGAGGTTGATTCATTTCAAGCATTTTATGATTTTGTCATGGCGATTTTAAAATCAGTCACGCGAAAGGACTACCTAGAGTTCGTTGAAGAAATACAGGAGAAAATGAAAAAACATCGATTACTCGCTGAATATTGGTATGTTGTTGGTTCAGAAAGAGCGTCTTTGTTGAAGATTGCACCCCAAAATTATGCAGTTATGATCACAATGCTATATTCAATTTATTGTGATTTTTATGGTCCAATTAAGGCAGATCAGCTTTATGCGATGATTAAAAATGAGATCAAACAATGTCATCCTGACGTGGATCTCAAGCAGTTTTTATAAACAAAAAAGCGACCCAATCGGTCGCTTTTTTGAGCATTTTAAGCTACAGACTCTGGCGCACGCCATAAGCTTTCTAAGTCATAGAACTTACGCGCGGTCGGTAACATGACATGCACTACAACGAAACCTAAGTCGATTAAGATCCACTCAGCATCACGTTCACCTTCAACACCAATTGGGCGAAAACCTGCTTTACGTGCTTCTTCAGCAACATTGTCTGCAAGGGCTTTGACATGACGCGTTGAAGTTCCACTGGCAATCACAATTGCATCGGAAACATTGCTGATCGAACTGACATCAAGTTCTAAAATATCTTTGGCTTTTACATCTGTGAGGGCTTCATGTACAACATTTAGGCATGCATGTACATCTTGGTTAGATGCTTTGATTTTAAGATCGTGAGAATTAGAAGCGCTGGGCGATGGTTCTAAATTCATGGGGGGTATAATTTCCTTACAATTATTCATTGTCAAATATACCGTTTTTTGTGCAAAAGTTCAAATTTTGCGGTAACAGTATATGTCTGATATCAGGTGTTGACATCATTGGAGAAGTATTTGTTTTTCCATGCAAGCGATTGATTTGAATGTGTTTTTGGCTTGTATTCCGCAGCAATAAAGCCTTGATAGTTGCTATGTAATAACCAGTCGAAAATGGCTTGAAAGGCAATGTCGCCGGTATCTGGTTCATGGCGGTTTGGGCAGTCAGCAAACTGAATGTGTCCAATTTGAGCGAGGTTTTCTTGTAAACCCGCGAGTACATCTTCGCCCATCATTGCCATGTGGTAGCAGTCATATTGTATTTTTAGTGCAGGGTGCTTAACCGCTTCGAGCATTTCTTGGGCCTGGGCGATATTTTGCACTAAAAAGCGTGGCATATCGGTACCATTAATCATTTCAATGACCGGTTCAATGCCTTGTTCGCTCAGCAAGTGGCAGGCGAGTTTTAAATTTCTGCACAGGGTATTTAGGCAGGGGAGTAGGTCGGCATCTAAAGGTTGTTTGCCTGCTAAAATATTCACTCGTGGCACATTTAATGCCTTGGCATAACGAATCGCTAATTCGAGTGCTTGATGAAAGGCCGCTTCTTGCCCCGGTACGCCTGCAAGCCCATTACCGCCTTGCATTAAATCGCCGGCAGGCACGTTTATTAAGCATAAAGACAGTTGGTATTGTTGTAGTTGGGTTTGAATGTCGAGAATGTCTAATTCGTAAGGAAACTGAATTTCTACATGTTGAAAGCCGTGTGCATGCGCCAAAGCAAAACGCTCAATTAAAGGCACTTCGGTAAATATCATCGATAAATTGACTGCAAGATGGCTCATGTTCTGACTCCTTGAATCAATAGATCCACTTTATTGTTCTATATATTGAATGATAGTCGCTAAATCTTGCTCGGCATAGCCGTTTTGTTTGTGCGCTTGTAACTGTCTGAGGGCTTTTTGTGCCACAGGTATCTGTAAGTGCAGTTTTTGTGCAAGTTTTAACGCATTATTGAGGTCTTTAGATAAAGTTTGCACTTTCCATTGTACGGGTTCAAAACAATGGCTTGCCATGCGTGGCGCTAAAATCTGAAAGGGTTTAGAGTCGGCAAAACCTCCAGCTAAGGCAGGGGCGAGCAATGTAGTGTCTACGCCAGAGCGTTGCGCTAGCACTACTGCTTCGGCAATCAAGGTGCTATTTGCCGCTACAATCAGTTGATTACATATTTTAGTGGCTTGCCCCGCACCTGAGTCGCCCATGCGAGTCACACGTTGTGCTAACACACGATAGATTGGCTGCAGTTGTTGGATGGCTGTGGCATCGCCGCCGGCAAAAATCACCAAGTTACCTTGTTCTGCACCAGCTGTGCCACCAGACACTGGCGAATCAATCCAAGTGATTTGCTGTTGCTTTGCTGTTTGTGCAAGTTGTTGCGTGGTTTCGACCGACAGACTGGAGAAATCCACAATAATTTGCTGTGCTTGTAAATGTGCTTGTATTTGATTAAAAACGCTTTGCACGGCATGGTCATCCGCCAAGCAAGTGAATACTACAGGGTAGGCGGCAATTTGCTCCAGCGCCAATGCCGTTGCACCTTGTTGCAATAAGGTTTCACATGCTTGCGGGCTACGGTTCCACACCGCGACTGCATACCCTGCTTGTAGCAATCGTGCTGCCATACGTGTGCCCATGAGCCCCATACCTAAGAAAGCGATGGGAGTGTGTTGATCGAACAGCATGTGGAAATACTCAAGTATGGATTATTTGTACTGGCGTGGTAAGAACTGAACCTCTGGGTTCTTGTCTTTTTTACGTGCGATGCCGCTGTTTTTGCCAAATAACAATTTCAATTGCCATAATTTTTCTAGGCGCAAGGCTTTTTGCGGCTGGTGTTGCATGGCATCAAGCACACGTTTTGCTGCCATCAGTGCATCGGGTGAGCGTTGTAGCATTTCTTCGGCAATGGTTTGTGCTTTGGTCAGTGGTTGTTCGTCTAAATGGGTAATCAAACCAATTTCTTTGCCGTATTTCGCATCGAAAATACGTGCGGTCAGGGTTAATTCTTTGGCTAAATCAAAACCAATCAAACCTTTTAATGAGCGCGTGAGTCCCATGTCGGGTACTAAGCCCCAACGACTTTCCATAATCGACATTTTGGTTGCAGGGTGCGCCACACGAATGTCTGCTGCGAGTGCCAACTGCATACCCGCACCAAAGCAATAACCCTCAATGGCAGCAATGACTGGAATTGGCAGGTTTTGCCAAATTAAAAAGGCTTTTTGGAACAGACTTTGACCGGGTTTAATCAGTTCCCATGCTGCAAATGCAGTGTTTTTAGGATTCTTCAGGTCAGATAAATCAATGCCTGCGCTAAATACTTGCGCTTCGCCAGTTAAAATTACACAGCGAATGGAACGGTCTTTTTCAATTTTTTTTGCAGTTGCAACCAGTTCTTTGAGTAGAGCAAAAGTCATGGCATTGCGTTTATCTGGGCGGTTTAAATAAACGGTTGCGATGCCATTATTTTTTTCAATGCGTAATAGTGCCATAGACCTGACTCTTGTAGTTTAGTTGCGGCAGCATAGCATGAGTTATTGCTTTACAACATGACAGGGCAGTCATGTTAACCTGCATTTTCCTGCGCATGTAGCAGTGTGCTTGCGGCATGTTTTATCTCGGTAATGGCAACATGCAAGTTTTCAAAGCGTAACTGTGTTTCTTGAATAAAAGCGTTATCTGCACAACGCCGCTCTTTGCGCAGCATAGACACAAATTGTTCAAACTCACCCGAAACACGTTGCAAACGTGGTGTGCCCACATAGCGGGTTGCACCATATAAACGATGTAACACATGCTCAAGTTGCGGAAAGTCTTCCAGTTCAATCAGTTGTTGCATTTCAGCCAATTCGGTATCAAAACTATCGACGAGCATTCGCAGCAGGTCTTGCGCCAAATCTTCTTTATTCGCCGCCAATTGCACGCTTTGTTGCCAATTGAGTATATCTGGGTCAATGGCTTCTAGTGCAACATTTGGTTGGTGGTGGATGGTTTTTGCAGCAAAATTGTTCTTGGTCCAATGGGTCAAAATTTGAATAATTTGCTCCATTTGAATCGGCTTGGTGACATAGTCATTCATGCCGACTTTCAGCAATTTTTGTTTTTCATCGGCCAGAGCATGTGCGGTTAAGGCAATGATCGGCAGCTGCATGTCTGTGTCTAATGTCGACTCTAAGGAACGAATGGCGCGGGTGGTATCAATACCTGACATCACAGGCATTTGAATATCCATAAACACTAAATCATACGGCGCTGCTTGTTGGTCAATGCGTTGTTGAATCATCTCCAGTGCTTTTTGCCCGCTTAAGGCTTTGCTGGTGGTAACATTTAACTCACCCAATAACGCTTCGAGAACGATCAGATTCGGCAGGTGATCGTCCACCGCCAATACATGCAGACCTTGCCCATTAAAGACTTGCGGTGCTGCTTCAAAAATTGGTTGATTGCCCAACAGTTGAATGAGTTCACGGCGGCTTAAGGGTTGATACAGCGGACGCGCGCGATATTCATTTAGCATGTTCAGGTCTAGGCTCATTTGATAACCATAGACGGCTAAATTGCCCTGATAGCGCTGACGAATTTCTTTCAGTAAGGCTTCGGTGTCGCCGCTATGATCGACAATCAACCACGTATTATCTTGCTGACTGAGCTGATTGAGTCGGCTAAATAAATCCAAAATGGACTGCGTTTCGATATGCGCCACTTGATAATTTTCTAAGTAGGAACGTAGTACGCTGGCAGTGGCAGGATGTGCCAAATAAGACACCACCCCTAAATGGCTAAACTGTGTTTGTGGCAACGGCTCATTTTGTTCGACCTGAAAGCTGGCTGTAAACCAAAAAGTAGCGCCTTTTTCGGTTGGGGCACGTTCTTGGTTGTCTTCAAAACCAATTTGACCGTGCATGAGGTGCACCAGTTGTTTAGAAATGGCTAAACCCAACCCCGTACCACCAAACTGACGTGTGACCGAGGTATCACCTTGCGAGAACGACTCAAACAATTTTTTACGATCAGTACCGCTTAAACCAATGCCGCTGTCTTGTACGCTAAAGTGTAATAAGCATTGATTAATTTCATCATCTTCCATCCGTACCCGCACAATAATTTCACCCTCTGGGGTAAATTTAATGGCGTTAGAAATGAGGTTGGTCAAAATTTGTTTAAAGCGCAGTGCATCGCCCACCACTTGCTGTGGCAATTCTTCGGCATAGTAAAATGCCATGTTGATGTGTTTTTGCGCTGCCAAAGGCGACAGCATATCCATCACATCAAAAATGGCTTCTTCTAAATTAAACGGTGCAGTTTCGAGTTCTAATTTTCCAGCATCAATTTTAGAAAAATCCAGTACGTCGTTAATCAGTGCCAATAAATGCGCTGAAGATTTGCGGATGGTTTGTAAATATAAATTTTGCTCATTGCTTAAACTTTGTTGGCGCAATAATAAATGAATAAAACCGTCAATACTGTTCAGTGGGGTGCGTAATTCATGGCTGATATTAGCCAAAAACACCGACTTTGACTGGTTGGATGAAATGGCTTGGTCGCGTGCTTGACGATAGGTAATGTTTTGCACTTCCAGTGTGTCTAAGGTGCGGCGCAAGTCTTCTTCGGTTTGTTCGGTGTGTTCTTTTAGCTCTAAGAAACTAAAGTGCAAACGCTTAACGACATTGGCAATATCGCGTTGCAGTAGGCGTAATTCGCCAGTGCTGTTGACTAAAAAATGTTGATCTAAACTGTCGGCATTTAAGCGCTGTAACTGCATGCGAATTTCATACAGCGGCGCGAGCCAACGGCGTGAGAAAATATTCAAACAAAACAGTAAAATCAATAAGGTGCTTAGCACAGTCACTGCCATCGCTAACCAGATTTTATATTTTGCTAACAGCAATGGTTGGTTGTCCAGTTCAATCATGAGCCAAATTGAATTGGGGTTTTTCGGGTCGAGTTTTGTGCCGTACAAGCTATTTTTATTATGCACAATCGGGCCAAGCGAATCTGCTTGTTTCGGAAAGCGTGGCCAAAAGCGATTGTTTTGATAACCGATACTTAAATATGTTTTACCACGCTGATCGATCAGTACCGCACGTTGTAAATTTTTTTCATCAAACATTTTTTGCATGATGTTTTGTGCGTGAGCGTATTGGTCAGGTTGCCGTTGAATCAGTTGCAGTAATTCAATGGCGGTGGGTTGGTAACGTGCCAAAATCGCAGCCGCATCGGACTGTTGTTGCTGTTGTGCGGCGCGGGTGGTTTCTGTGCTAACCCAGTAAAAACCCACAGCCGCCATAATTGCAATAGGCAGTAAAACCAGTGCAATGAGTTGTCCGTAAGCATGATTTAGCTTGAAATGTTTTGATAAGGTTTTATAGAAATTTGACATAGTGCGGTCAGATTTATCATTCTGTGAAACATCTTAGCATGCTTTGTGAAAAGCGAGCGTACCGCACGGGCTAAAAGTGATGCAGTGCTGTAGTTTTTTGCTTACAATAGTCGCCACCTTAAGCTCGGTGTTGAACATGACCAATACGCAAATGGATTTTTTAGCAGACCATTTTTTACTCGATTATTATGTTGGGAAAAGCCCTTTAGTGCGTTTACAGCGTTTGGCGAGTGGTACTCAAGCAACGGTATTGGCGAAATTGGAAGGTAATAATCCAGCCGGTTCAGTTAAAGATCGCCCTGCTTATAATATGATTGTGCAAGCCGAAAAGCGTGGTCAAATTCAACCTGGCGATACGCTTATTGAAGCCACCAGTGGCAATACTGGTATTGCTTTGGCGATGGTTGCCGCCATGCGTGGTTATAAAATTAAACTGATTATGCCTAACAATATGAGCCAAGAACGTAAAGATGCTATGTTGGCTTATGGCGCAGAATTAATTGAAGTGACCCAGCAACAAGGTATGGAAGGTGCGCGTGACTTAGCCATGCAAATGCAAGCCGAAGGTCAAGGTTTGGTGTTGAATCAGTTTGGTAATCCAGACAATGTCGAGGCACATTACTTAACCACAGGCCCAGAAATTTGGCAGCAAACGGGCGGTAAAATCACCCATTTTGTCAGTTCTATGGGCACTACTGGCACCATTATGGGGGTGTCAAAATATCTGAAACAACAAAACCCAAAGATTAAAATCGTCGGGTTACAACCTGAAGATGGCGCAAGTATTGCGGGTATTCGCCGTTGGCCGGAAGCCTATTTACCAACCATTTTTGACCGCAGTCGGGTCGATCGCATTATTGATATTCCACAAATTGAAGCCGAAAAAACCATGCGCCTATTGGCGCGTAAAGAAGGTATTAGCGCCGGTACGTCATCGGGTGCAGCGGTGTGGGCTTCGCTGAAAATAGCGGCGGAAACGCCCGATGCAGTCATTGTTTGTATTATTTGCGACCGTGGCGATCGTTACTTATCGACAGGTTTATTCTCTGTTCAAGACTAGAATCTCCCCCTAAGCCCCTCTTTTAAAAAGAGGGGAACTCCTCCCTTTATAAAAGGGAGGTTGGGAGGGATTTGAAGAGATCCTAAAATGAATTTACGTTTACCGATTTTAGTGTTTGATATTGAAACCTTGACCGATTTAAAGGCGGGGGCGCATCTGTATCATCTCGATATGCCCGAAGCCGATGTAGAGCAGGCGTTGAGTAAAATCCGCCGTCAAGAATCGGGCATGGATTTTCAACGACTGCCTTTGCATGAAATTGTGTGTATTTCGGGGCTATGGATAGATGAGAAAGGCATGCGCTTATTTTCTTTTAGCCGCGAGCAGTATTCTGAAGCGGAAATACTCAGCAAATTTCTCTCTATTTTTGACAAAAAACAGCCGACTTTGGTCAGTTGGAATGGTTCACAGTTTGATTTGCCAGTGATTTTATTTCGTGCCATGTATCATGGCTTGTCTGCGCCGAGTTTATTTGATCAGGGCGAAATTGATCAGCAAAAACGCTTTAATAATTACCAAAATCGCTATCATCATCGCCATGTCGATTTAATGGATGTGATGGCAATGTTCAATGGGCGGCATTTTCAAAAACTAGATGATATTGCCTGTTTGTTAGGTTTTCCGGGCAAGCGTGGCGAATCGGGGTATCATGTCCCTGAATATGTTCGCACCGAACAATGGTCGAAGCTGACCCGTTATTGTGAAGGCGATGTGCTGAATACGTGGTTGGTATATGTGCGTTGGATGTTGTTAAAAGGGCAACTTAAACCACAAGATCATCAGCAATGGATTCAAAGCACGGTGGATTATTTACATACTCAAACGCAACAGGCGGAATTTTTACAAGTATGGCAGCAGACAGCGCAATATACTGTATTTACCGCCGCCACTTTTGCACCGCAACCATAGGTCAAACTTTTGAAACATAAAGCCAAACGCCGCCCTGCTCAGCACCTGATTTATCCGTTTAAAATTGAAGCCTATTCGCATGAAGGGCGTGGGATTGCGCATTATGGAACCCATCCTGACCATCCTCAAGAAAAGCACGGCAAGAAAGTATTTATTCGTTATGCCATGTTGGGTGAAACGGTGCAGGCTAAAATTCGCCATCAAACTTCACGCTTAGAAGAAGCCGATATGTTGGTGCTGCAAAGCGATGCCGCAGCGGAGCGAATTGAGCCGATTTGTGCGCATTTTGGCGTGTGTGGCGGTTGTAGCTTACAGCACATGCATCCAGATGAGCAGATACGCTTAAAGCAAAATGTTTTACAGTCGCACCTGCAACATTTTGCTGGTTTGCAACCTGAACAATGGTTAGCGCCGATTCGCTCGAAGCAGGCGGATTATCGTCGTCGGACTCGCATCGGGGTGCGTTATAATGCCAAACAAGATCGTTTGTTGATGGGCTTTCGAGAGCATCATAGTCATCATTTAACCACCATTCAGCACTGTAGTGTTTTGGATAAAAGTTTATCGGCAAGTTTGCCTGAATTAAAAACCCTGCTGGAAAATCTCGCGGGTAAAGCGCAAATTGGTCATCTTGAATTGGCAATGGGCGATACCGAAGTTGCACTGTTGATTCGTCATTTGGGTGAATTAACTGCGGATGATGTCAACCAATTACGCCAATTTACGTTACTCAAGGGGTGGCAGTTATACTTGCAACCCAATGGTGCAGACAGTTTGCATCGCGTGGACGATGCGACGGCCCCAATGCGCTTGCACTATGCTTTGGCAGATTTTGATGTTCAATTTGCTTTTTCACCATTGGACTTTACTCAAGTCAACAGTGGGGTCAATGCGCAAATGGTG
>SSHD01000024.1 GCA_008017255.1 Acinetobacter sp. | reverse complement strand
GGGTTTCATGCTGTGGTAAATTGCCGAGGCAAAATAACCAATCACCAATAAACTTAATAACACTGCCATGTAGCGTCGACCTGACCAGTTTAATTTTTTATGAATCCGTTGAAAAATGCGCATATAAACAAAAAAGCCCTAGCCGTATAAGAAATCTCCCTATCCAGTGAGGACGTAGGGAGAACTTTAGGCTAGAGCTTATAGCTTGATTTATCAATAAGATTTAAGTGAAAAATTAGAAACTAAAATTAACACCGACGCTAAAGTTACGCCCCACTTGCGGAATGGTCGATAAAAACGAGGTATGTTGATAGACCTGTTCATCGAACAGGTTATTGGCATTTAAGAACAGTTGATAATCCCCTGCGCTGCTGTATGGTGCGGTATACGCCATGCCTACATTGAATACATGATGGCTTGGAGTTTGTGTTTCATAGCTGGTGATTTGGTCTTGTTGCAATACATGGGTGTATTCGGTAGTAGCACTAAAACCATCGCCAAAGTCGGCTTTTACTTTAGTTCCTATACGCGCTGCGGGTACACATGGCGCATTTTCATCATCAATTTTGCCACGCACGTAATCCCCCCATAAGCTGACTTTATACATGGGTGAAAGTTGATACGCTATTTCGGCTTCTGCACCATAAAAGCGAGCTGAATCTTGGGTATATTGCACCAAACGGAAGTCTTGCTCACGGTCTAGAGTTTGCGCATAAATGTAGTCATCAAACCAGTTATGGTACACATGTAGGTGATAATCCAAACGCTCATTATCAAAATGAAAACCTAACTCTAGGTTATTGGATTGTTCTTTGCTGAGTCGATCATTGCCGAGTTCATAACTATTGCTGGCGAAATGCACACCATTTGCATACAGCTCTTGCGCCAAAGGCAGGCGCTGTTGATGCGATGCCACCAATGACAATTTATAATTCGGTGCAAACTGCCAATTGGCAGCACTAGAGAAAGAATAAGCCGTCGCATCGACATCTTTTTGACTTGCATCATCAACATCTATTTGTTGTTGCTCAGCACGTGCTGCCAGTTCTACATGCACCTCATTGAACTGTGCATGTTCTAGAGCAAAAAGGCTCCATTTTTTTGTCGTATTTGGCGCTAAAAATGCTTCTTCACCAGTCAATGTGAGTTTTTGCTGCCCATACTGCGCACCAATTACCCCTTCCCATACACCCAGTGGCTGATGCAGCAGTTCCAAACGCGCATCATAACCCTTGTTTTTAAAGCGTGTGCTAATAAGATCTTGCTCAATTTCATCATGTTGATAATCGGTATAACTGGCTTGCGCGCGTAACTTTTTAAACCCAGCAAATGGATCATTCAGCTCGGTACGTACATCATAACGCTCAGATTTTAAATCAATCCAAGGGCCAGTTTCATGAGCATGTTGTTCATGCTCTTGCTCTTCGTCGTGGTCAGGGTCATGTTCGCCACAGTGCAAATTCGTTCCGTGTGCATGACAACTTTCATATTCATGGTTATGCCCTGGCAAACCATATTGATCTTGCCGATTACTATAGGAAAGTCCAGTAAAACCACGCTCATGTATCCAAGATACGCCAACATTGACCGTTTGACCCTCAACAAAGGTATTTGCAACACGGCGCTCAGGCTCGCCTTCATGCAGATAATCTGTGGCGATATAATCATTTGCCTTACGGGTTAAGCCCTCAACACGTAATGCTACCTGTTCGCCTAAACCAACCGTCACGCCTGCACTGGCCAGTTTTTCATCACTACCTGTGTTGTAGCGCAATGCGACATTGCCCTCGGTACCCTGTTCTGGCATTTGGGTAGGGATTTTACTGTCAGTGACATTGACCACACCACCGACGGTTCCTGCACCGTACAGTAAGGTCGATGGCCCTTGAATGATCTCAATTTTCTGTGCCAATAACGGATCAACCGTCACAGCATGATCGGGGGATAGCGTCGATACATCAATATTTTCAGCCGCATTTTGCAGTACTTTGACCCGTGCGCCCTCTTGCCCACGAATCACTGGACGGCTGGTACCTGCGCCAAAAGCGTTGCTCTGCACCCCGACTTCAGCACCTAGGGCATCGCCTAGACTGGCGCTTTTTGTGGTTAAATCTTTTTGTTCAAGCAGATGATCTGCCACTGCAAAATCGGCAGCATTGGGCTGTAAAGGGTGGGCTTGCACACGAATGGTGGCAAGCGGCGGTGCATCTTCTACGGTGTCAGCAAAAGCGTTATGACTGAGTACAGCTAAAATGGATACGGTCAAAATATGTTGTGGAAAAGACATGCAAGGCTCAAATCGGTCCATCATTATTTTCGTTATATTATAACATTTCATTTATTTTGCAATAAGCAACAGCGCCATTCTGTACATTTGCTACACTACTGTTTCATTTTGCCACTGCACTACTTTGCAATTTATGCCGTTTACCCTGTCACATGCTGTGCTCTCCCCTGCGTTATCTAGACTCAGTCGTGGGCATTTACCCATTGCCGCCTTAGCCATTGGCTGTATGACACCCGACCTGTATCGGCTATTTACCCCTGCCAGCATTATGTTGGCGCATAAATGGTCTGGACTTTTATTTCCTAATCTGCCGATAGGACTGCTGTTTTTTGTGCTGTGGTATTTGCTCTATCGCCCTGTCATTTATGACTTTTTAGGACTGCAACATGACTTAAAGATTAAATCTTTTAATGATGCGGTGGCATTTATCTTCATGGGCTGCTTGGCGATTATATTTGGCGCAGCAACGCATTTAATTTGGGATGGACTGACCCATTTAGACTTCCGTAGCTTTGCCTTTCACGGCTTTCTCGGCAAACATGTTGCCGTATTAGGCAGCCATTATCCGGTGCATTTTATCTTACAAATTGGCTGTTCGGTACTCGCGCTGCCGATTGTGTACTGGCAGTGTTTAAGCTATTACCGTCGGCATAAACACACTGTACCTGTTGCAATAAATACACAATGCTTTGCCTATGCCAGCCTGCTCGTTGCCTGCATTGGCGGTGCGCTAACAGTCTGGGATTATCAGCGTTATATCACGGCCGAACTGTGGCAGCGCGAAAGCTATTTTTTTATTGGCAAAGCCATCAATGAATTTACCCAAACTGCACTCACGATATACACGGCAGCGTGCGTGCTGTGGCGATGTTTAAGTCGCACCGCATAGCGAGGCATCGTCTGCATAAAAAGCAGCATTTTAAATGCCTACCAAAGCGTATTAAGACTTGAGCGCCAAGGCTCAACAAGGCATAATCTCCCACTCATTGGTGCTGCGCTGTTTACGCATGCACCTTTTACAGCCAATATAGTTTGGATAAATAATTCAATATGATGCGCACTCATTACTGCGGTTCTTTAACCGAAACCCAAATTGATCAAACCGTAACTTTATGCGGTTGGGTACACCGTCGCCGTGACCACGGTGGGGTGATTTTCCTTGATATGCGTGACCGTGATGGTCTAGTGCAAGTGGTCATTGACCCAGATACCCCAGAAGCCTTTGCCACAGCAGACAAAGCACGCTCTGAATTTGTTCTCAAAATTACTGGCCGTGTCCGCCGTCGCTACGAAGGCACTGAAAATGCCAATATGGTCAGTGGTCAAATTGAAGTGCTCGCCAAACACATTGAAGTATTGGCAGCATCTGAAACACCACCTTTCCCACTGAATGATGAAAACACTCATATTTCAGAAGAAATCCGTTTGAAATACCGTTTCTTGGACATTCGCCGTCCAGAAATGCTAGATCGTTTACGCTTCCGTTCTAAGCTTACAAACTTGATTCGTAACTATTTCGAAGAAAATGGTTTTTTAGATGTTGAAACGCCGATTTTGACACGTGCGACACCAGAAGGTGCGCGTGACTATTTAGTGCCAAGCCGTGTTTCAAATGGCAGCTTCTATGCACTGCCACAGTCGCCACAGTTATTTAAGCAATTGTTGATGGTGGGCGGTATTGACCGTTACTACCAAATTGCTAAATGCTTCCGTGATGAAGACTTACGTGCGGATCGTCAGCCTGAATTTACCCAGATTGACGTTGAAACATCGTTCATGAGTGATGATGACATCATGGATTTGATGGAAACACTCACCATTAAGATGTTCAAAGAACTGTTGAATGTCGATTTCACCAAATTCCAGCGCATGACCTATGCTGACGCAATGCGTGACTATGCTTCTGACAAACCAGACATGCGTATTCCGCTAAAACTTGTTGACGTTGCAGACCTAATGCAAGACGTGGAGTTCAAAGTATTTGCGGGCCCTGCCAAAGACCCGAAAGGTCGTATCGTTGCATTGCGCGTACCAGGCGCAGGTGCATTGCCACGCAGTGCAATTGATGAATATACCAAGTTCGTCGGTATCTATGGTGCTAAAGGCTTGGCGTACATTAAAGTCAACGAACTGGAAAAAGGCATTGAAGGTTTACAATCGCCTATCGTGAAATTTATCGAGCCAATCGTGCTGGATTTATTGAAACGTGTTGGCGCTGAAAATGGCGACATCGTGTTCTTTGGTGCAGATAAAGCCAAAGTGGTCAACGATGCGATGGGCGCACTTCGTGTCAAAATCGGTCATGACCTCAATCTTTCAACTTGTGAATGGGCACCGCTTTGGGTGGTCGATTTCCCTATGTTTGAAGAAACCGATGATGGCAAATGGACTTCAGTGCATCACCCTTTCACCTTGCCAAAATCGAGCGTTGAAGAGGTAAAAAACAACCCAGGCGCAGCGTTATCGGTCGCATACGACATGGTATTGAACGGTACTGAAGTGGGCGGTGGTTCACTACGTATCTATACTTTAGAGATGCAAAAAGCCATTTTTGAAGCTTTAGGCATTGGCGAATAAGAAGCTGAATTTTTCTTCTGCTTCTTCTTCACCAATACCTAAAGCTTCAAAAATCGCTTTTTGCATTTCTAAAGTATAGATACGCAGTGAACCACCACCAATTTCAGTACCGTTCAATACCATGTCATACGCGACAGATAAAGCTTCACCAGGGTTGCTTTTCACATCTTCAACGCTTGATTTTGGTAAAGTGAATGGG
>SSHD01000142.1 GCA_008017255.1 Acinetobacter sp. | reverse complement strand
GTGAGAAGCTAAAGAAACCTTCTTTACCATGATATTTCCCCATGCCTGACGCACCTACCCCACCAAATGGCAAATCATCTTGCGCCACATGGGTGAGGGTTTGGTTAATACCAAAATGTCCAGAATGAGTGCGCTCTGCCACGTAGTCGGCGCGGGCTAAATCGACATCGAAATAATAAAAGGCCAATGGGCGCGGCTGACTATTAATGAACTTTAACGCATCGTCTAAGCGGTCATATTCTAAAATTGGTAAAATTGGCCCAAAGATTTCATTTTGCATGATCTGCATGTCGAGGTTGATACCAGTCACTAAGGTCGGGGCAATTTTACGCACTTCAGGCAGTGATTCTTGCTTGCGATTGAGTTCGATAATGCTGGCACCTTGTGCTTGAGCATCTTCTAAATAGCCTTGTAAGCGATTGTATTGTTTGTTATTTACAATAGAGGTGTAGTCGTTATTATGTGCCAAAGTAGGGTACATGTCATTGACGAAGTCTTGATAGTGCTTGCTGAACTCGGCTGTTTTACCTTTAGGTAAGAACAGATAATCTGGTGCAACACAGGTTTGACCCGCATTCCACAGTTTACCCACTGCAATACGTTGTGCTGCATCACGTAAGTTCATGTCGGCATGAATCACGGCAGGTGATTTACCACCCAGTTCTAAAATCACCGGCACGAGGTTATTTGCTGCTGCGGCCATCACGGTTTTACCGACTGAGGTTGAACCAGTGAAAATCATTTTGTCGAAGGCTAAATGGCTAAAGGCATCTGAAATTGCACCACCGCCATTGACCACAGTCACTAATTCTTGTGGAAAGGCTTCAGCAAGGACATTTTCCAAGACTGCACCGAACTGCGCCGATGCACTAGAAATTTTGATCATGGCATGGTTACCCGCAGCCAATGCGCAAATTAAAGGCCCAATAGAGAGTAAGAGTGGATAGTTCCACGGCGCAATAATGCCGATGACACCTAAAGGTTGGTATTGCACCCAGCCTTTGGCAGGCTGATGTAACATATTGATATGACGTTTGGATGGTTTCATCCATTCGGTCAAGTTTTTGCTATAGTACTTAATGTGTTCTAGGCACGTTAAAATTTCACCGATTTTGGTTTCCATGACCGCACGGTTGCCATAATCTTGACTAATGGCTTGCGCCATTTGGTCTTGATATTTGATTAACACGGTTTTTAGTCGATCTAAACGCTCAATACGTTCTTTGGCACTTGGCATCGTATGGCGTTGATAGGCGGTTTTTTGTAGATCGAGCAAATGTTGTAATTGTTTTGCATCAAACTGTGCTGTTATAGCGATTGGTTTTGATTGGCAGTTCATAGGAGGAAACCACAAATAAAGCTGAATTAGGTTTAATTTTTAGAGCAAATACTCTAAAAGTCAAGTTTCTTAATTTTTTTTGATGTATCTTATTGATAATATAGCAGATAGTTGGAACATAATGTCGCAGGCTAAATCGAACAAAACCAAAGACCGTATTTTGCAAATTAGTTTGCAGCTTTTTAATGAGCGTGGCGAGCGTTCTGTCACCACCAATCATATTGCGGCGGAACTCGGTATTAGTCCGGGCAATTTGTATTATCATTTCCGTAATAAACAAGAAATTATTAAAGAATTAGCGCTGCAATACCAAAAGGAAACTTTGGAGATGTTAGCGCTGCCACCCGAACGCCCACTCACCACGAGTGATAAAGTGCAGTACTTCCAAGTGCTCAGTAATCAGCTCTGGGTGTATCGTTTTATTCATCGCGACATTCATCATTTGGTGGAATATAACGAGGAATTTGCCAAAATTTATCCGCGTTTTTCGGGGCAGGTGATGCAGCAAGGGCAGCGTATTTATCGGGCCTTTGTGGATGCTGGGCTAATGAAAATGACCGATTCTGAAATTGAAGCCTTAATCATTAACTTATGGATTGTGCTGACCAACTGGACGAATTTCTTATTTATGTCGGGGCATATTAGTGACAATAGTCACTTAGAAGAAAAATGGGTCTGGCAAGCGCTGCGGCAGATGGTGTTTTTAGAAGGTCCTTACTTACTGGGCGATAGCCGTCAAACCTATGAACAAATTTTGCAATCTATCGGACCATCGGAATTGTTTGCCAGCTTGTCTCAGCTGAAAAATGATGACGATGAGCACGCAGCTATTTAGTCGGCTGCAAAAAACCGCTAGAATGCACGGCGAAGCGCCTTATCCGATTTAATAATAAGTGATACTAACTCCATGAACACAACCACCGTCCATACAGCACGATTACTGATTACTTGCGAAGACAAGCCTGGAATTGTGCAAGCTGTATCGAGCTTTTTGTATCATCAAGGTGCAAACATTACCGCACTTGATCAATACGCCACAGAAGCGCAAGGCGGGCGTTATTTTATGCGTGTTGAGTTCGAGTTAGATCATTTGCAATCACGTAAAGATGCGCTGATGCAAACCTTTGCTGCCAATGTCGCAGAGCGCTATGACATGCAGTGGAAACTGACTTTTGTCAATGAACTGAAAAAAGTCGGGATTTTGGTATCTAAAGTTGACCATGCTTTACTAGAGCTATTATGGCGGCATGCACGTGGTTCATTGGCCTGTGAAATTACCCATGTCATTTCCAACCATGAAGATTTACGTGAAGCAGTAGAAAATTTTGGTATTCCATTTTCGGTGGTGCCAGTCAATAAAGACAACAAAGAACAAGCCTATGCGCAAATTCACGACATGATGCAAGGCAATGATTTATTGGTATTGGCGCGTTATATGCAAATTTTGAGTGAAGAATTTGTCGCCAATTGGGAAATGAAAATCATTAATATTCACCATTCGTTCTTACCTGCGTTTGTGGGGGCAAATCCTTACAAACAAGCCTATGAAAAAGGCGTGAAATTGATTGGTGCAACCGCACACTATGTCACTGCCGACCTCGATCAAGGTCCAATTATTGAGCAAGATGTAGAGCGAGTCAGCCACGACTATAATGTGGAACAGTTACGCGAGCTAGGTGAAGACGTAGAGCGGAATGTGTTGGCGCGTGCAGTGAAATGGCATGTCGAAGACCGTATTATTGTCGATGGCAATAAAACCGTAGTGTTCTAAACCATAACTCAGTATTTAAGTTCTTTGAAAAAGCACGCTGCATGGCGTGTTTTTTTATGGCTATTTTTTGCATGCTTAGACCGCAGGCTGAAAAATGAGTTGCAAATGAAAACACTTCTCATTTATTATTGCAGCACTTTGATTGTTCTATCCGATGGAAGAAATCGTTTTTTTATTTGATCAAACGTCGCCATCTATATAGGTACTTAGTTTGTTATGCGTCTATCTCCTACTACATTAAACACCGCTCAACCCATGAAAAAGAAAGTCATCACTGCTTTGGCTGTGGTGTTGCTTGGGCATGTCGGTCTATTGTGGGCAGTGGGGCAGATGCAAACCCTGCAGTTAAAGCCAATTGAAAAAAAACCGGTAAAGGTGCGTTTTTTAACCCTAAAAGAAGATGTACCGCCACCGCCTGCGCAAGTTGAGCCAATTAAACCTAAAGTTGAGCCGAAACCGGTGGTTGAGAAAAAAGTACCACCCAAACCCGAGCCCAAGGTCATTGCGCAAAAAGTCGTGCCAAAAGCCGCGAAAGTGTTGCCGCAAGACGACCCTCAAGAAAAGCTCAAACAACAGCAAGAGTTGGAAAAGCAAAGATTAGATCAGTTAAAGCGAGAGCAAGAGTTACGAGATCAGCAGGCACGTGAGCAGGCTTTAAAAGAGCAACAAGCACGTGAGCAAGAAAGCCGTAATAAAACACGTAAGTTAGACATCGGGCAAATTGCTTGGAGCAGAGCACCAGCAATTAGCCAAGATCGGGTGGCGTACTATTTTAAACCCGAAGATGGTGAAAAAATCTTGAGCCTAGAAATATCCTCCGATGGTACAGGTAAAATCACCAATGTTCGAGTCACAAGGTCGAGCGGCAATACTAAGTTTGATAGCTATGCAGTCAAGCAAACTTATGCGGCAAGGTTTAAAGCCTATACAGAAAATGGCGAGCCTGTGCCTTTTACGGTACCGCAGTCTTTTGCTGTGAGTGTGGTGAAGAAATAATAGCTTTAACGAGCTGAATTATATTGTGAATTAGGAGTTGGTAGATGAACTTTTCAGTGTATTGGCAACATGCAGATGCAGTAAGTAAAACACTGTATTTCATCCTTTTAGCGATGTCGATTGCGACGTGGACGATTTTTATTTTGCGTCTACTTGGTACACGTCAGCTTAAACAACAGGCTTATACACAATTGGCTCAGGCTTTGGCGGCACTTAAAGCGAAGTTACAGCCTTTGAGTTTTGAGCAGCGCAAAGCAGTTGCTGAGCAAGCATTACTACGCCAAATTTCTGCGGAAAAAATACAAGCGGAGAAAGGTGTATCGGTACTCGGAACCATCGCCTCTATTTCGCCGTTTGTGGGCTTGTTCGGTACCGTGTGGGGGATTTTCCACGCTTTGGTAGCGGTCGGCACCAGTGGTCAAGCTGGTTTGGCGCAAGTGGCGACTCCTGTAGGTGAGGCGTTAATTATGACTGGTTTAGGTCTGTCGGTCGCTATTCCTGCGGTATTGGCTTATAACATTTGCGTACGTTTTAACCGTAGTTTGGCGCATGATTTACAAGACCAGGCGCACGGCTTGCTCATTGACACCATGTTGCAGCAAGATAGCAACAATCCAAGTGACAGCACAGCAGCGGCACCACAAAGTTTAGCGCGAGGTCAGGCTTAATGGGCTTTCAATTGGGTGAAGACCACGACAGTGGCATGAATGAGATGAACCTTATTCCGCTCATCGATATTATGTTGGTGTTGATGATTATTTTTTTAGTCACGGCAACGGTTGCCAACCCATCTATTCCATTGGCTTTGCCAAAAGCGAATGCGACAGTTCAACCGCAACCTCCAAAAGAAATCACAATTAGCATTAATGCCAATGGTGAAGTGGCTTGGGATGCACAAATCATTAGTTTGGATGAGTTAGCAACACGCTTCCAAACAGCGGGGCAGGAGCAAACTCCGCCGACAGTACAGTTACGTGCCGATAAAGAAGCCAAGTACGATACCGTAGCGCAAGTCATGGCACGTGCCAGCGATGCAGGGCTGAGTGATTTAGCCTTTGTGAGTGACAATTAATCACACCGCGACACATAGCAAAGCAACGCCAAGCGTTGCTTTTTTATGCCGCTAGTTGTGTGGTGGTTAAACTTTGATCAGATCTTGAAATTTAGCGCTTAACTTTGCCAACTTGGGTGGAATGCTAAAGTTGCAATAACCTTGCGATGGATTGCGGGCATAGAAGTTTTGATGTTCTGCTTCAGCAAGGTAAAAGGTTGGTGCGGGGCTAAGTTCGGTCACGATGTTTAAGCCGTCATCTTCCAAACAATGTATGAACTGTTCGGCTTGCTGTTGTTGTTCGGTATTAAAATAAAAAATCACTGAACGGTATTGCGTGCCGATGTCATTGCCTTGGCGGTTGAGGGTAGTGGGGTCGTGAGTCGCGAAAAACACATTTAATAATTGTGCATAACTGATTTGTTGTTCATCAAACTCAATGAACACCACTTCGGCGTGTTGGGTGTTGCCCTGACACACTTGCTCATAACTGGGCTGCTGCACAATACCGCCCGCATAGCCACTCGCAACCTGTGTAACGCCTTTGAGTTGCAAAAAAACAGCTTCTACACACCAAAAACAGCCACCCCCAAATAATGCTTGTTGCATACATCCCTCATGTTGTCATTTTTTTAGTGTTACTAAAATAATCGAACTATGCAAAAAGTAAAAGCCTAGAAATGCGCTGAATTGTTAATGTGCGGCACTCAAGTTTATGGCGATTGTGGAATATCTAAGCGAATGATTTTAGAAAAATATTCGCTGCTTTGCTCAGTTTGCTTGGCATATTGTTCGGCACGTGGGTTAATGTGTGCCAAGCGATACCATTCAGCGAGGCTATAGTTTTGATTCAGTGCTTCGAGATCATACAAATAATTGGGCAAGTAACCCGATGCCAATAAACGGTAATCTTTGGGTAAGGGCCGGCTGCTAATGGCTTGTACCATGTCAAACACCAGGGTGGTACAGTTACTGGTCAGCGAGTTGTACCATTTGGCTTCGGCACGGAGTTGATCGGCAGTATTTAAATACTCAATAAATAAGGCTTTGCGATGTTCGGCAGACATTTTGACTGGAAATAAATACACTTGCTCATGCCGAATATTACTGCGGGTATAAATCAAATCTTTTTCGTCAGAGGCAATTAAACTCAGTTCATATTTGCGGAAAAAACCGCCGATGGTTGAAAATTCTTCACCTTTTTCTTTGCGGATTTCAATGGAAAATACCAACGGTTTTTGATCGGAAAAATCGAAACTGACTAAGGTGTGTGCAATTTGTGGCCCCATCCAATATGAGGTAATCACATTGACACCGGTAATTTTATTGAGGTCAAAGCTGCGGTCTTCCCAATGGATGTCATAGTCTTGCTCAGTGCGCCAGTTAAAATTACGCACATTGTGCAAGGTGACGACATCGCCTTGTTTGCTATAACTAAGTTGCTCAGCAACTTCAGGGTTCCAGTTGCGGTCTTGCTGCGCAGTGAGGGAAAAATACCAGCTTAGTGCACCAATGAATGCGGCACAATAAATTAGAAAATCGGTACGGCGGCTCACCAGATGATCGCTGATATAAACCCCAATTAGACTCAGCGCAAATAACAGCCACAGTACAATCAGCACACGGCTAAAAATACTGCCCAACGGTTGTTGAATCCAGAGTGCCATGCAGAGCCATAGGCTAGAGGCAATCACAAATAAGGTGAAAGTACCATGCAACAGGGCAAGCGCTAAGCTATGCAACAGTTCTTTGGATCCCATAGCCTGCCCCTATATAAGTGATCGTTATTTTAGGTAAGTCGCGAACTCAAAACGAATATTGGCTTTTTCATCGATATGCTGTTCGCTATGGATTTTACGGAAATCCGCTGTAATTTTTGGATAATGTGCATCGCCTTGTACATCGAGTTCGACATGGGTTAGTTCTAAGCGATCGGCAATTGCCAGTGTTTGGGTGAAAATTTCACCGCCACCAATAATAAATAAAGCAGCTTTTTCGGCCTGAGGCAAGTCTGCTACGGCGGCATCGAGTGCAGCTTCTATACTATGCGCCACTTTCACGCCGTCAAATCGCCAAGCGGTATCTCGGGTAATGACCCAATTGACTCGATTTGGCAGCGCACGACCCATCGACTCTAGGGTTTTACGCCCCATAATCACCACACCGCCTTGCGTAATGGCTTTAAAGTGTTTTAGGTCGGCAGAAAGATGCCACGGCAGCGCATTGCCTTTACCAATACAGCGTTGTTGATCCATTGCAACCACGTGTACAACTTCGTGACCTTGCCATGCCATAGGTGATCTCTCTAAAGGTTAAACTGCAACTGGTGCTTTAATTGCGGGGTGCGACTCATAACCGACAATTTCAATATCTTCAAAGTTAAATTCGAAAATATTGCTGATGTTTGGATTGAGCTTTAATTGGCACAGTGCTAGCGGTTCACGGCTGAGCTGTAGTTGTGCTTGCTCGAAATGATTGGCATATAAATGGGTATCGCCACCAGTCCAAACAAAGTCCCCCACGCCTAAGCCGCAAACTTGCGCAATCATGTGCGTGAGCAGGGCATAACTGGCGATATTAAACGGCACGCCTAAAAAGACATCGGCACTGCGTTGGTACAGTTGGCACGATAGTTTGTTATCTTGCACAAAAAACTGAAATAAGGTGTGGCATGGTGGCAGTGCCACTTTGCCGGCTTCCTTTGGGTTCCAACCCGACACAATTAAACGCCGTGAATTTGGATTGGTTTTGATTTCATTTACTAGCCATGCAATTTGGTCAAAACCATCGGCGTTATAGCTGCCATCGGCATTTTGCGTTGCCCCAAAGTTACGCCATTGGTGTCCATAGACTGGCCCAAGTTCACCTTCAGGGCGAGTAAAACGTGCAGTTTGTTCTGCGGTTGCCCATTCATCCCAAATACTGACTTTATGTTCTTTTAAGTATTGAACATTGGTATCGCCTTTTAGGAACCACAGTAGCTCAATCACAATAGAACGGAAATGCACTTTT
>SSHD01000065.1 GCA_008017255.1 Acinetobacter sp. | reverse complement strand
TACTCGCACCGTGCGGCGCAGTGGTTTAGTACAAAAGATTAATACAAATGAATTATAAATAAAAACTTGATAATCAGTGTTTTTGTAAGAAATGGCTTACGTGAATTCGAGAAATTGACGCTAGAGCTTAACCGAAGTTTTTGACATTATAGGTAACACAAACAGCTTAGCAAGGAATGCTAGCGAATATCGCATAACAATTATTATAAAGTCAGATGACAGCGAACTTACAGTGAAGTAAGTCATAAAAGAGGAACTTACAGCCGCTAAGCCTTGTAGTTTTGGGAGAGACTACAGGGCTTTTTATTTGCTTAATTTTATAAAATAATAATTATATTCAGGTAGTTAAATGAAAATTTTTTTGATGTTATTGCCGATGTGCTATTAATCTTCGGCTATGCAATACACCAACCCGAACTTGCGGAGTTCATCTTTTTAAGTGCATATTGCGCCGTATCATCTGTAAATAATTTTACTGGATGGTCAAGCTAACGCTGGAATGTTAAGGATGGATTGCAACGGTTAATCATGCAGTGCAATGCCCGACCCAGCACAATGTTGTGGTGTACACCGTGCACCGAAAACGCTATATTTCGCCACAATGACAATAAATTTAATACGCTGTGTAATAGGAAAAAACTATAACTAAAGCATAGTCGCAGGTTCTGGTTTGGCAAGTCTTAGCGGTCCGTAAAAAGAATAAGCAAGTGATGCTTAGACAACATAAAGCCCAAGTTCAGGCTTGGGCTTTATGCGACTCAAACAGTGTGATTTAAACGGTGCGATTAGACCAAATCATTTTCCGTGCGATCAGTTGCAAACAATGAACGACGTTGATTTTTTGGAATTTTCGGGCAGTTAGTGGAAATCTGGTACAAGGTTTTTGCCAAAGCAGGCAAATGCGTACCCACCACCGACTTACCCGTGGTCAAAATCGACACACTAATATCACGCTCTGGGTCAGCCCAACATAAAATATTAGAAAAACCAAGATGTCCAAAAGCTTGCCCTGTCATCGGTCCAAACAAACCGACTGGGTTACTGCCGAGCATTGGACCGAGTGCATAGCGCATCGGCGCGAGCAAGGTTCGGTCTAGGCTTAAACCCGAGGTTGGTAGGGTAGAGCGGAACACCGTTTTCGGGTTCATAATTTGTTTGCCGTGGTATTCACCACCGCTTAGCAGCATTTCAAAAAAACGACCTGCTTGTTCAGCACTGGTGTAAATATTCCCTGCAGGGCAAATCGAATCCATAAATCGAGTATCATTCGTGACATCGACTGCAAGTTGTAAGCCACCGCCTAGTACGTGATTGAGGTAATGGTCGGTGCCTAAGCTCGGGTGCAGACCAGTCGCGTAGTTGAGCGCAACTTGGTCACGGAATTCAGGTTTTAAACCATAATTAAAATAATCCATTCCCATTGGCTTTTCGACATTTTCAGTAAGAAACTCACGGGCGGTTTGACCCGTCACACGCTCAATAATTTCACCTAAAATATAACCCGCGGTGATGGCATGGTAAGCAAGGTGTGAACCCGAAGCAGAAACAGGTTTAGCAGCACAGAGGCGTTTTAAAATTTCGTCATTATTAAACAGCAACTCTGGCGTAACTTCGCCTTCTATACGTGGAATACCACCACGATGCGACAATAAATGGAAAATCGTCGCACGACGCTTACCATTCACGCCATATTCAGGAATATAGTAGCTAATCGGGTCAAGTAAATTAAGCGTGCCTTGCTCATCCAGCATATGCACCAACATGGCTGTGACCAATTTAGATGCCGAAAATAAGCAAATAGGCGTATCTGGCGAGCCAATTTTAGCATCTGCTGCTAAGCCATCTGGCGAGTTACCTTGTGCATAACCAATGCTGCGGTTAATTAAAATTTCACCTTTACGGCGTAAACACATGGTAATAAGAGGATAATTTCCAGTTTTATACAAACCTTCTACACTGTTCCAAATTTTTTGAATTTGCTGCTCGGTCATGCCGCCCAATTCGGCTGCAACTTCATTTTTAGTCCGAATGACTTGGCTCAAATCGTGCGGTACATAACAGGTATTGGTCGATAAAATCTTCACGCGGTCCTCGCAGTTTTTAGTGTTCTTTCATGTGGTTCTGATCTTGAAAATCAGTATTGTCATAGTGTGCCCTGTTTATTTCGGGCTGTCATCTGCCGAAATGCCAGCGAAGTTAAAACAATTTTGCAATATAACGACAGATCACTTAAAATAGGCGACTTGCTGTAGTGATGCACGGCAGTCTGTTGCTTGCAACGGATTATTATCATTTACTTTTAAGCATCTCGGAGAAATCGAATGGCTTTAACTAACGCAGATCGCGCAGAGATCATTGCTAAATTTGCTCGTGCTGAAAACGACACAGGTTCACCAGAAGTACAAGTTGCTTTATTGACTGCTCAAATCAATGATTTGCAAGGTCACTTTAAAGACCACAAACACGACCATCATAGTCGTCGTGGTTTGATTCGTATGGTTAACCAACGTCGTAAATTACTTGACTACTTAAATGGTAAAGATCACGGGCGTTATGTAGCTCTTATCGGCGCATTAGGTTTACGTCGTTAATTCGATTTGGCTTTATTTTCACGGTTTCGCATGTCGCAATGCTTGGTTGTTGAAAACAAAGTTTCGCCTAATTTCGGTTAGGCGATTTTTAGAAGGGGCGAATGTTCGCTCCTTCTTTGCGTTTAATTTGCTTTAAAACATCTAGTGCGATGGCTTCTAAGCTTTGTCATTTATCTGCGCCATAGCAGTGCTCAAAATGCCAAAGCTTAGGGGTCTCACTAGCATAGTCGTTAAAATAGAGCTAGGAAAATACCATACATGTCAATGTTTAATATCGTTCGTAAAGAATTCCAATTTGGTCAACATCAAGTCGTTTTAGAAACGGGTCGTGTGGCGCGTCAAGCCAACACCGTAGTGGTAACGATGGGTGGCGTGACTGTATTGGTTGCAGTGGTTGCGCAGCCAAAAGCGAAAGTCGGTCAAGACTTTTTCCCACTCACTGTAAACTATCAAGAAAAGCAATATGCTGCGGGTCGTATCCCTGGTGGTTATGGTAAGCGTGAAGGTCGTCAATCTGAAGCTGAAACTTTAATTTCACGTTTAATTGACCGTCCAATTCGTCCATTGTTCCCAGAAGGTTACTTTAACGAAATCCAAGTGACGGCAACGGTTATTTCTTCTGACAAAACCATGGATGCCGATATTGCTGCCATGCTTGGTGCTTCAGCGGCTATGTCAATTGCCGGTACGCCATTCCGTGGTCCAATTGGTGGCGCACGTGTTGGTTTAATCAACGGCGAATATATTTTGAACCCGAACCACGAACAAATGAAAGAGAGCGATCTTGATTTGGTGGTGGCAGGTACAGAATCTGCGGTGTTGATGGTTGAATCTGAAGCGAAAGAGCTTTCAGAAGATCAAATGCTTGGCGCAGTACTTTTCGGTCATGACGAAATGCAAATCGCTATTCAAGCGATTAAAGAATTTGCAGCAGCAGCTGGCGCAACTGCATCTACTTGGGTTGCTCCAAGCAAAAACGAAGCTCTTTTAGCGCAATTGAAAGCTGCTTTTGAAGCGAAAATCTCTGCGGCTTATACCATTGCAGTAAAACAAGACCGTTATGCAGCGCTTGATGCACTATATGCAGAAGCAGTTGCTCAGTTCGTTCCTGAAAATGACGAAACTGGCATTGCAGACGAAGTCAACGAATTATTTGAAGACCTAAAATACCGTACCGTACGTGACAACATTTTGTCAGGTAAACCACGTATTGATGGTCGTGATACTAAAACTGTACGTGGTATTGATGTACAAGTGGGCGTATTAGACCGTGCACACGGTTCTGCATTGTTTACTCGTGGTGAAACTCAGGCTTTAGTAACCACCACTTTGGGTAATACTCGTGATGCGTTGATGGTAGACACCCTTGCAGGGACTAAAACTGACAACTTCATGTTGCATTACAACTTCCCTGCGTACTCTGTAGGTGAAACTGGTCGTGAATCTGGTCCTAAGCGCCGTGAAATTGGTCATGGTCGTTTAGCACGTCGTGGTGTGCAAGCCGTTCTACCTGCTGCTGACCGCTTCCCGTACGTGATTCGTATTGTATCGGACATTACTGAATCAAACGGTTCATCTTCTATGGCTTCTGTATGTGGCGCATCATTGTCACTGATGGATGCAGGTGTGCCATTGAAAGCACCAGTTGCAGGTATTGCAATGGGTCTAGTGAAAGAAGGCGAGCGTTTCGCAGTACTTTCAGACATCTTGGGTGATGAAGATCACTTAGGTGATATGGACTTTAAAGTCGCAGGTTCTGCAAACGGTATTACTGCCCTACAAATGGACATTAAAATCGAAGGCATCACTGAAGAAATTATGGAAGCTGCACTCAACCAAGCGTATGCGGGTCGTATGCACATTCTGAATGAAATGAACAAAGTCATTTCACGCAATCGTACAGAAATCAGTGCCAATGCGCCAACTTTCCAAGTCATCAACATCAACCCAGACAAAATTCGTGACGTGATTGGTAAAGGTGGTGCAACCATCCGTGCTATTACTGAAGAAACTAAAGCGGCAATTGATATTGAAGACAATGGTACAGTACGTGTATTTGGTGAAACTAAAGCGGCGGCTGCGGCTGCGGTTGCAAAAATCCAAGCGCTTACTGCTGAAATCGAACCAGGTACAATCTATATGGGTAAAGTCATCCGTATTGTTGAATTTGGTGCGTTCGTGAACATTATGCCGGGTACAGATGGCCTGTTGCACATTTCTCAAATTTCTAACGAGCGTATTGCCAATGTTGCAGACGTGCTCAAAGAAGGTCAGGAAGTGAAAGTACAAGTTGCCGATGTAGACAACCGTGGTCGTATTAAATTGACCATGAAAGACATCGAACAAGTTTAATGCGATAGAAATACAAAAAGCCCGCTCTATGCGGGCTTTTTTATGGCATGATATTTTTAAATTTAGACATGAATATCAGTGTGATGCAGCTTTATTATTTTTATCGCCAGAACGGTGATAGTACCATTTGCATGACCAAGCAACAGCACGCCGAGCACACGCTGGAGTTCATCTGGCTCGATAGCCTGCGGCATGATTTGGTTGGCAATGCCGATGCTTGGCAGCAACAAGTCTATGCACAGACTGGTTTGGTGCTGAATGAATTTCACCTTAAAGATTTATTAAATATCGAACATCCTTGTAATTTCGATAGCTTAGAAGCCTATGACCTGTTGATGTTTCGCAAGCTGATAAGCCCTGATGATCAAATTTTTGAAAATGAAACCGCACTAGAGTCGCATGAAAGTGTATTGGGGCTGGCGACCACGCCGATGAGTTTTATTTTGACGCCGAATGTGTTGCTGAGCGTGCGTGAAAAGGGCAATAAAGCAGTCGAAAATTATATTCAACGGCTCGACCTGATTCAGGGTCGCGGCATTGCCGAGCAAAATGCGCCGCGAAAACTGCCCAATAGCCCTGCCGATTTATCTTTGCGTTTACTGAATAGTATGATTGATGGCTACCTCGATTTGCGTAGCCCATTGACTCGTCGGGTGGAATATTGGCAGCAGCAATTATTGCAGGGCAATCGGCGCTTTAAGCAATGGCATCAATTGTTTCACGAAAACATGGCATTTCAGCATATTGAAAACTTATGTGAAGAACAAATTGAAACTTTACAAGAGTTTAGAGATGAACTGGTGGATAATTATCAGCATGTGGTGGGCGAGCATAAGCACAAAGCACAAGACTTGTTATTGGTGCGTTTAAATGACTTAATGAGCCATGTCGAGCGGGTGCAAAAGCATACTTTGCGCTTGCGAGTGGCTATTCAATCCACTATTGATTTACATTTTTCCGCCATTGCCAACCAAACCAATGAAAATATGCGTATCTTGGCAATTATTACTGCTGTATTTGCACCACTGACCTTAATGACAGGGGTGTATGGCATGAACTTTGAGTTTATGCCGGGTTTAAGCGCGCCAATGGGCTTTTGGTTGATGTTGGCAGTGATGCTGCTCAGTACGCTAGTGCTGTTATATTATTTTTATCGGCAGCATTTGGTCGGACGTGGTGAGCGTAGCGTGATTGATTTACTGGCGCAGCAGCATAAACAGCGTAATTTTAATCTCCTTTGGTTTTTAGATTTTGAGCCGATTAAGCAAACCTTGAAAGAGGTAGAGAAAATGACCAAACTAAAATAAAAGTTTGGTTCAGCTTCATTAATCGCTTAATGCAGATGTTTTAACTGTTTACGCAATTGTTGTACTTCATCTATTAAATCGAGCATGACGGCAACGGCGGGTAAACTGGCATCGAAGTCACGTTGTAGTCGATACGCCCGCTGTGCTCGGTCTACATCTGCCGCAATAAATTGATAGTGTTTGGGGTCGGCTTTAATCGGCAAAATATCATAATCAATTAGTTTTAAAACCCACTCGGTACTTTGCCCACAGTTTTCGGCAAAGTGTTCCAAATCGAGCGCCACATTTTCATCAATCATTTCTATTTGGTAATGACCGTCGTGGAGTATTTCTTTGTATTGTATGGTGGTCATGGGCGTGCTCCTTATGCATTGTGCGGTCGGAAATAAGCGCTTGCTTTGTAGATTGCGGATAACTTGCCGTGTAGCTGCAGCAATTTAGCAATACGCTCGCATAAAAATTATTCTAGTCTTGGTTTTATTATGAAACTAATCGCCATATTTTTGCTGCGTTGGATTGTATAAGACTTGTTGTATTGGTTGGCACAGACTGACATGGCATAAAAAAGACCGTGAACGGTCTTTTTTTAGCAAAAACATATTAGACTTCTTGCAAAAACATGAATAACCCCTCTTGCGGAGCCATGCTCCTCATCCCCATTCTCAAGGGGCAACTATAGGGGGTACAAGAAGTCTATTAACTTAAATGTTCACCAAATAAGCCTAAGGCTTCTTCTGCGCTAAATTCATAGCGAGTATTGCAAAATTGGCAATCCATTTGAATTGGATTTTGTACTTCTAAGGTTTCATGCACCGCTGTTACACCAATTTGAATCAGCGCATCGGCACAGCGGTCTTTAGAACAGGTGCAACCAAACTTGAGTTGCTCAACTTCAGGCAAGCGTACTTCCTCTTCATTGTATAGGCGATACAAAATTTCATTGGCAGGCAGGTCGGTTAGCTCTTCTGGTTTTAGGGTTTCGGTGAGCAAGGTCAGGCGTGGCCACAGGTCCTCATCTTCTAGTTTCTGCTGTTCTTCATCACTACGTGGCAGTAGTTGAATGAGTAAGCCACCAGAGCGTTGCCCATTGCTTGCCAATACAATATGGGTTGGAATTTGTGCAGACAAATCATAATACTGAGTTAAACAACCGGCTAAGGTCGGCTGATCTAAAGGCACAATCCCTTGATAGCGTTCGCCGTGTTCAGGCTCAATATTAATAAATAATACTGGATTAGTCAGTGCAGCCAGTACGGTACGGCTGTTAGTGCCTTCAATAAATCTTGGGTCAGCTTCATAATCTGCCAGCGCACGCACTTCACCTAAATGATTACATTCTGCCATCGCCCATTTAAATGTGCCATTGGCTTGAATTTGTAAGCTAATGCGTCCGCGAATTTTTAAGGTACTGGCCAGTAAGGCGGTTGCGCTTAACATTTCGCCGAGCAGGCTTTGTACCGCTGGCATATAGTCTCTTTGCGCCAAAATGGTTTGTAGTGTTTGTTCTAAATGCACCACTTCACCACGAACTGGGCAGTCCTCGATATAAAAGCGTTGGCGTAAATCAAGCATATTTTTCTCCAGTACCCAATTCGGGCCAGCAAAGCAGGCTTTGCCTTGAACATCTTTCTAACAAGGTGAGTGGTTATGCAGTCAATATGGTGTCGCTTTGCTAAAACTCAAGCGTATTATGGCGTGAATTTGCGTCTGTTTGTGTCTGTGCAGCAGATCTTGCAAAACCTCCTATAGTTCCCCCTTGAGAAGGGGGAAAGCAAAGGGGGTGTTTTTGTTTTTGTAAGAGGTCTTACGATTGCTTAACTAAACTCTTGCGGGTCAACATCTATCGACAAACGCAGCTGATGCTGACGCGGCAAATGCAGCACGTGTTGCCACCATTGGCGTAAATAGAAATGCAGTTTGGCGCGGTCACTGGATAAAATGACCATATGCGCCCGATACCGTCCTGCCTTACGCTCCATAGGTGCAGGAATTGGCCCCCAAATGTCGATCGTTTCTGCTGCCATCGCACGAAGTTGCTGCGCAATATCTGCCAAAAATTGTTGGCTATAACTGCGGTCTTTCGAGTCCACCCGCACCAACACCGTATAACGATACGGCGGTAGCAGGGCAATTTTACGTTCCGCCAGCATCTGTTTGGCTACGGTGCGATAATCATGGTTGATCAAGGTGTTGAGCATTGGATGTTCAGGGCGATGGCTTTGTAAATATACCGTACCTTTGTGTTCACCTCGCCCGGCACGCCCTGCCACCTGTACAATCAACTGCGCAGTGCGTTCTGGTGCGCGGATGTCCACACTCAATAAACCTGCGTCAATATCTAAAATCGCCACCAGCGTCACATGCGGAAAATGATGCCCTTTTGCTAACATTTGCGTGCCCAACAAAATACTCGGTTTATTTTGTTGGATGCGGTCATAAATCTTTTGCCAACTGCCAACTCGACTGGTGCTGTCACGGTCGACCCGAATCACATCAAAATGTGGAAACAGCTCTTGTAAGTGTTCTTCCAGTTTGGCTGTGCCTGTACCGAGTGTTTTTAGGCTTGGTTTTTGGCAGGCCGGGCACTGCTCAGGCAAACGGTGAATACTGCCACAATGATGACACTGCAAATGCGCATAGGGTTGTGCATGCAGAGTAAAGTGCGCATCACAATGGGGGCAATCGGCTTGCCAGCCACAGCTTTCACACAGCAAAATGGGCGCATAACCCCGCCGATTCAAAAAAATCAGCACTTGTTCTTTGCGTTCTAAGGTATGTTTAATGTGGCTGATTAAGG
>SSHD01000075.1 GCA_008017255.1 Acinetobacter sp. | reverse complement strand
ACGCACTAAGCAACGCTTAGAACAATTAGGTTTTAATTTACAACAACCTGTAGTGGTGTATTGTCAGTCGCACCATCGTTCAGGCTTGGCGTATATTGTCGCTCGCTTGCTGAATTGGCCAGTCAAAGCCTACGATGCTGCGTGGAGTGAATGGGGCAATCGCCTCGATAGTCCTATTATTTCAGGGGAGTCACCGTCTTGAGTTTCATCGCAGATTTAAAAAAACAACTGTTTATTCAAAGCCAAAATTTGGTACCACAGCACCAACTCAGCCGTGTAATTGGTAAAGTTGCTGCCAGTGAAAATGTTGTAGTGAAAACTGCGGTTATTCAAGCATTTAAAGCAAAATATGGCATTGACATGAGCATTGCAGAGCAAAGCAATGCACAGCAATATAAGTCATTTAACGAATTTTTTACCCGTGCTTTAAAAGACGGCGTGCGTGCAGTAGATACGCAAGCCGATAGTATTGTTTGCCCTGCCGATGGTGCAATTTCACAACTGGGTAAAATTGAGTCGGGCGATATTTTTCAAGCCAAAGGGCAAAGCTTTTCAGTAGAAAAATTAATTGGCGATCCGCAATTGGCGCAGCCGTTTTTAAATGGTCAATTTGCGACGGTGTATTTGTCTCCTAAAGATTACCACCGCGTACACATGCCACTGGCAGGGACTTTAACCGAAACCATTTATATACCAGGTGAATTGTTTTCGGTGAATCAGACCACCGCAGAAAATGTACCGGGTTTGTTTGCACGTAACGAGCGCATGGTATGTTTGTTTGATACAGAACTGGGTCGTATGGCGGTGGTTTTAGTCGGTGCGATGATTGTCGCGGGGATTGAAACTGTTGCCACTGGTAAAGTGAAGCCAACGGGCAAAGTGGAGTTTCAGCATCATCAAATGCAGTTGGATAAAGGCGCAGAGCTCGGTCGTTTTTACTTGGGTTCAACCGCAGTGGTTTTATTTGAACAAAATAAAATGCTGTGGGAACAGCAGTTCCAAGCCAATTCAGCTGTGGTGATGGGTGAGCGATTGGGGCATAAGGTTTAAAGTATTTTGACCACCCCTTTTGAGTATGAGGTTTAGCTCTACTTGAAAGGGAAAATAATTATAATAAATTCAATAAATAAAACTCAGGAGTTGCCGCATTGACTGTGACAGAATTCAGCGATTATATCGTTTATGTTGATGAAAGCGGAGATCACTCCTTACAAAGTATTCAAGAAACGTACCCTGTTTTTGTTTTAGCATTTTGTATTTTTCATAAGAGGCATTATGCAGATCGAGTAATCAGTGCTTTACAGAAGTTTAAATTTAAACATTTTGGGCATGATATTGTTATTTTACACGAACATGAAATGCGAAAACAAAAAGAGCCGTTTAATATCTTTCGAAACCGAGAGTCGCATCAGGAATTTATGAATGAGCTATCAAGTATTATTGTTGATAGTAATTTTATCTTGGTGAGTTGTGTCATAGATAAATACAAGCTCGCTCAAAAACTACAGACCGAGAATCCATACCATCTCGCTTTAGGGATTTGTCTTGAAAATTTATACGAATTTCTTAAAGAAAAAGGGCAGCAGCAGAAACTAACGCATGTCATTGTTGAGCGCCGTGGTAAAAAAGAAGACAACGAGTTGGAATTGGAGTTTAGACGTTTCTGTGATGGTGAAAACTGGTTTAACCAAAAGCTGCCCTTTCAAATCCAGTTCGCAGATAAGAAAACAAATTCAGCAGGTTTACAGTTAGCCGATTTAGTTGCACGCCCCATAGGTTTGCACGTGATTCGACCTGAACAGCCCAATCGAGCATTTGATATTTTAACTCAAAAGTTTTATTGCAAAGGCGGGCGCAAAGAGCTTGGGAAGAATTATGAAGGTTTAGGGTTAAAATGTTTCCCCCTATAAAAGCGAAAAGCTCCGATGTATCCACCGAAGCTGTAACGCCGACTGGGAATCCCCTGTCCATTTATACAAATATTTTATCTGATCATTTCTTCTGGCGCAACTAAAATGAATGGCGCAGAAATCAATCCTGTACGCTTTTTCCTACAAACATGAAAGCCAATGACCAATATCCAAGCCCAAACAAATTGCCTAATATGAACTTATCAGGAACAGGACGTTCCAACCAATAAAAATTATAAACGCAACAGGACGTGAGGTACGACAGGAGTTGTATCTAGTGCAAGGAATACGGAAAAGCCCGACAGGATGTCGGGCTTTTTTTATGTCTGTGCGTAGCGAAAACTAAACGAATCACATTACAAGCGAATCCACGTCATGTTACGTGCGGCAGGGCTGTTTGCAGCTTTCATAATAATATTCAATAATTTACCGTTCTTTGTCAACTGCGCATTTAGGCGGTATGTATAACCATCATAGGGATGAACCCAAACACCTTGCTCAAAACTTTCATTCGCATCCACTGCTTTTAAACCGCTTAAAACTTGCATACCAATAATCGGCTGATCTTTTAACGCACCAGTACATTTGCTGCATAGCGTTGGTGCTGCCTCTTTGGCTAAAGGATACATTTTGACAATCACAGCACTGTATAGCTGCGTTTTAGAGTTTTTGCGAATCACAATATCCGCTACATAAGAGTTAGAGCGCTGATCGACCACTTTCCAAGTCCCAATTAAAGGGTCAAAAGCGTTGGCATGAGTGGCAAATAGGCTGCATAGTGCAAGTAAAACAAGCATCGTTCGGGAGATAAAAGCTTTCATAAAATAATCTACAACTCAAAAAAGCGTTGGCGGAGAGATAAAACAAAACTGGAAAATAATACCAATGCGAAGATACAAAAACGCTTGCAAATGGCTGAGCATGATTCAACTGACGCGATACAAGCGTTCTTTTGGAAACACCGCAGTAAAGGTCGAACCTTCATTTTCTTTAGAACTAATTTCTAAATGTGCGCCGTGCTGCATCAACACATGCTTCACAATCGCCAAGCCCAAACCAGTGCCACCCGTTTGACGGCTGCGGGCACTGTCGACCCGATAAAAACGCTCGGTCAAACGCGGTAAGTGCTTGGGGTTAATGCCAATACCGTTGTCTTGCACGGTAAAATAAGCAAGGTCGCCTTGTTCATGCCAGCCAATATTAATAATGCCGCCTTTAGGGGTGTACTTAATGGCATTGGTAATTAAGTTACTAAATGCACTGGCAATTTCTACGTCTGAACCAATGAGGTCGCAATGACTGTCGATGTCTAAATTCAGCGTGTGTTCATAATCTAGGTTATAAGCACGCGCATCATCAAAGACTTGATTCATTAAATTTGCCATTTCAATGATCTGATTTTTTGCCACTTTTTTATTATTTTCTAAGTTGGATAATAGCAATAAATCATTGACTAAGGCATTCATGCGCTTGGTTTGCGATTGCATTTGGATAAAGGCGCGTTTCCAGCGTGGGGTAATATCATCTTGGTCGGTAAAGGTTTCAATATAACCGCTGAGTACGGTGAGCGGAGTGCGTAATTCATGTGAAATATTATCGACAAAATCTTTACGCATTTGCTCCAGATTATGCACACGGGTAATGTCATAAGCCACCAACAGCAGACTTTCACCACCAAAACGAGTCATTTTGACATGCACATAATGCTCGACATCAATCTGGGTTTGCAGCCGAATACCATCTGGTGTTTGGTCAATATTGTTAAAATATTCAATAAAATTGGGCTGCCGTAATATCGACAACAAGTTGCGCCCTCGATCGAGCGGGTTAATGCCGAGTAACCGTTCTGCGGCGGGGTTCCACCATTCAATCAGGTGTTGGTCATCAATCAATACCACCGCTTCAGCCAGTGCCACTATAGACGATTGCGCCCGATCTATTAAGCCGACCATTTCCGCTTGCACAATACGTTCTTGGCGTTGTGCACGATAGACATTGAACAGCAATGCACCCCAAATGCCATGTAAGTTGGGCGGAGCATCGTAAGGGCGGTTGGAAATCCAGTCATTGACCAAATACAGCGAACGCAGTTGCAGCAAAAAAGCCAACATAAATGCGCAGAAAATACAGCTCCAAAAGTATCCAATCCCAAGCCCGATTAAGCTCGCAATCAGCAAGAAAAACATTAATAGTTTTAAATCTTGCTTGGCAAATTCCCACAAATTGCTGTTGCGGAAATGTTGGTGTCCACGTGCGAGTTCAGGAACGGGATAGGGTTCATACATAAAGGAAGTTTAACCTGCTGCTAAATCTGCGCGTGTAGAGAAGCGATAACCGGTGCCACGTACTGTTTGTACAAAACGGTCTACCCCAAACGGTTCTAACACTTTGCGCAAGCGACGAATATGTACGTCGATGGTTCGGTCTTCAATATAAACATTGCCGCCCCATACTTGGTCGAGCAATTGGGCACGCGTATAGGCACGTTCTGGATGGGTCATAAAGAATGCCAATAAACGATATTCGGTTGGGCCCATTTCTAAAATATTGTTGCCAAAACTGACGCGCTGGCTCACAGGGTCGAGCATTAAACCATTGGCATCAATCATCTTTTCACCGCTCAGTGCATTGGCGCGGCGCAATACTGCCTTAATGCGTGATACCAATTCGCGGGTTGAAAATGGTTTGGTCATATAGTCATCTGCACCAGCGTCCAGACCTTGTACTTTATGGTCTTCTTCGCCACGAGCGGTCAGCATAATCACAGGAATTTCAGATAGGTTTTCATCGCGTTTCAGTCGGCGGCATAAATCGACACCGCTCACCCCACCCGGTAGCATCCAATCGAGTAGGATGAGTGAGGGCCGTTGATCCACAATAATCTGATGGGCTTGTTTGGCGTCTTCAGCTTGTAAGCATTGGAAACCCGCCATATCTAAAGAGGTATGGATCATTTCACGAATCGGCAGTTCATCATCAACAATTAAAATATAGTCATCTTTCACAGCGCAATACCCTTGAATTTATAACGGTGAACCGTTTTGTAGTTATGACAGGCTTATTACAAAGATTAATTATGACAATATCATTTCAACATAAGGGATAAAGTCGAATTTAGCAATAAATTGTGACAATCATGGGGCAGCGTAGTGACCGTATGATGACAAAGTGTAGCTGAATAAAGTAAACAAATTCATTTGCTTAATACAGGACTAGTGTAGCAGTTCGGTTTGCAACAAAACTGTAAAATTATTTTAATTTTTTTGTGTGCTGCTGGCAATCAAAGATAAGAACGCCGCACAACACGCCGCCAACACATCGTCTAAGGGTTGTTTAAAGTCACTGGAAACCCAACGAATAATAATATGGGTGACATAGCCATTTAAGCCAGTAGCAATGAGCGACGCTTCAGCTTGTCCTTGCTCGGTGTTGGGCATAATCAAGCACATAAAACCTTGAATAATAAGGTCAAATTGCGCCAAAGTTTCTTGAATGGTGGCTTGATTATGCAGGTCTTGCACCAATAGCGCATCAATATAAATAATCCGTGCCATACGGGGGTCATTTTTAATGGCATGCAATAAAGCAGACAAGCCTGCGGTGACCATATTTTTCGGTTCGGGCGCAGCGTTTAACACCGCTTGCGCCAAACACTGTTGCATGTCGCCAATCATTTTTAAAAACACGGTTTGAAACAGTTCTTCGCTTTTCTTAAACGATTCATAAAAATAGCGTTCGGTCAGTTTGGCTTCATTGCAGACATCTTTCACCGTCACGGAAAAAAAGCCTTGTGTGCCATAGGTGGCAATACCAGCTTCAATCAGTTTTTCACGCCGTGCTTGTTTGCGCTCAGTTAAAGACAAGCCTTTGAACTGACGCTCTTTGAGTGCGGTATTATTTTTTTCCGCTGTAACCACCTGTTGCGTTGTCATTGCAAAAAACCGTTCCCTAAAAATATAAAAGTGCTATCAGCCATAGCAAAATGTTACTTGGTAATTTAACAGAAAATGATATTGACAACGTACATTGTCAAATTTATATTAAAAAAGTAGAGCGCAGTATTGCAAGCAAAGCGTTGGTGCAGCTGCAGCCGCATATAAGGATAAACCATGAAAAGTTTTAACAATAAAGTTGCCGCAATTACCGGTGCGGGTTCTGGTATTGGGCAGCAATTGGCCGTATTACTGGCGCAACAAGGCTGTCATGTCGCGCTGAGCGATATTAATGAACAAGGCTTGGCAAGCACGCTTGAGTTGTTGAAATCGTATCCTGTCACTGTCAGCAGCCAAGTGCTCGATGTGTCGAATCGTGAAGCAGTCCAGCAATGGGCGCAAGCTAGCGTACAACAGCACGGTTCGGTGAATATGGTTTTTAATAATGCCGGCGTTGCGCTAGGCTCAACTGTAGAAGGGGCGAGCTATCAAGAGTTAGAATGGATTGTTGGGATTAATTTCTGGGGCGTAGTATATGGCACTAAAGAATTTTTGCCTTTCATTAAACAAACCAAAGATGGTCATATTATTAATATTTCCAGTTTATTTGGCTTAACTGCACAACCCACCCAGTCGGCTTATAATGCGACTAAGTTTGCGGTGCGTGGTTTTACTGAATCTTTACGCCAAGAGCTAGACATGGAAAACTGCGGTGTAAGCTCGCTGTGCGTACACCCAGGTGGTATTCGCACCAATATTGCCAAAGCCGCCAAAATGAATGACAGCGTAAAAAGCCTAGGTCTAGATCCAGTCAAGTCTAGTCAGCAATTTGATAAATTGTTACGCACCCCACCAGAAGATGCTGCACAACAGATTTTACAAGCGGTACTGAAAAATAAACGCCGTTTATTGATTGGTAATGATGCCAAAGTATTAGATGCGTTCCAACGCATCTTCCCAACAGGGTATCAGCGGGTTTCTGGCATAATGACCAAGTTGATGAATAAGTAGTAGGCCTCTGGCACCCCCTTTGTTTTCTCCCTTCGTAAGGGGGAACTATAGGGGGCAAGAGGCTAAATAAAACAGACCACGCTACGGCGTGGTTTGTTTTATCCAAAAGTTGTGGTTTAGATGAGGCGCTGAATCGGTTTTCTTTTCCAAATCAGTTGATAATACAGCGCTTGGAACACGCATAGGCAAACAAATGCCAGTGCATAAGCAATCCAAATACCGTTGAGCCCCCAACGTATGCTAAACCAATATGCAGCAGGAATTTCAATCAATATAATGGT
>SSHD01000148.1 GCA_008017255.1 Acinetobacter sp. | reverse complement strand
GAACTCACCGATAAATTAATTCGTTCCGACAGTTCATTTAAGTTCGCATCTTCATGCGTTAAAATTTCTAAAATTTGCTTATCAAAACGGTCTAATTCCACATTACAGTCCTCGGTCATCATTGATTTTTATGGAAATATCACTGAACTGCATTTGTTGAAGAATCAAGGGAAAACATGCGTTTAGCTTTTGCGATATGGCATGGATAATGCGACATCGTTCCGATCGACTTGTGATCTATCTTTATTGCAAAGCCCGAAACAAAACCTTTTGAGTGATGATCCAATCATATCCCCATGATTGTATCTCTTGTTTCGATTCCCTTGCGGAACTTGAATCGTTCCTACCCTGAAACATAAGATAGCAAAGCCTTAGCGATATTATTTCCCTGTTTTGTTAAAATTAAAAGAAGATTTGATAATATTTTCCTATTTTATTGATAAAATCGCCAATTTATTCGAATGAATGGTTTTATATTAGTATATTTTTTATTTTTTTTGCTTAACTATCATTTAATTTCCCAAAAAAAACCTTGATCTTTCATCAAGGCTTTTGCGAACTTATAGGCCGCGCCAGTCAACCCGCGCGTTTCGTTCGGTGGCGTATATGCGCTGTGCATATTGCCCAAGTGGTAAGCTGAGTACATAGTCATGGTAGGCTTTAAACTCTGGGTCTAACTGTTCGACATTTTCATGTTCTAACTCCCAAGGTGTGCCCTTAATAATGAGTAATGGCGACAGCATTGAACAAACGGCAATATCCGCCAAACCAAGCCGGTCACCGACCAAATAGCCGCTTGGGTTATCCACCAATCGCTGATTTAATTCAGTAATTAACTCGGTCATTTTATGTTTAGATTTTTCGACTTTCTCAGCATGCAGCTGATAGCCTGTCGAAACTAGACGTTTTAAAATAGGTTTAGATAATTTTTCAAACTGGCGTAAATAGCCTTGCTCACCCATCATAATTTCGAGTGGATGGTCACCTACCGACAAAGCCTGCGCCAACGACCAGCGCCGTACATGCACACCTAATTTGCCTGCTAAAGTGTCTATCTCTAACGCCTGTTGGCGTAACGCTTCATCACGTCTTAACAGCGCATGTTCAGGATAATTTTCATCTAAATACAAAGCAATTTGAGTTGAATCGGCTACCCAGTATTTGCCGTCTTTGAGCATAGGCAATAAATATTGCCCTGTCTTAAAATAGGTAAAAGCACGATGCAATCCAGGAATTAAATTTTGCGCAACATAGTCCAATTCCTTGTGATCGAGCATCCAGCGCACTTTTTCACAGTAATGAGATAAAGGAAATTGGTATAAAACCCGCATAAATTCTCCAGTTTATTTTTGAAGCGCTTGAAACAGCTGTGTGCTGTTACTTTAGAAGTAAAAATTAATGATTACAATGTGATTTTGTGTTTTATCTTGGTTATTTTTAACTGCTGCTGCATTTTTATCGTTTGATTTTTTCAATCACACGCCCCTGTTGCTTTAAAATTTTGCTACCATCGCTACCCAAATTAGATTGGTAATTGTCACGCTTATGACCGCATCTTACTCGCAGCAGCTTCAAGAGAAAGTTGAACGCATCACGACGCAGTTTGCGCCGTTTAATCCGCCAACTTTACAAGTGTTTCAATCGCCAGAACAACACTTTCGTATGCGTGCCGAGTTCCGTCTGTGGCATACCGAAAACGACTTGTTTTATGCGATGTTTGAACGTGCGGAAGATGCCAAGCAAAAAAATGTAGTCCGTGTCGATGATTTTCCAATCGCAGATCAAAGTATTAATCAATTAATGCCTATATTATTGGCAGAACTTAAAGCATTACCTATTTTATCCAATCGAATTTTTGAGGCCGATTTTCTCGCGACACTGAGTGGAGAAATGTTGGTCACGCTCATTTATCATCGAAAATTAGATGCAGATTGGGAAATTGCAGCGAAAGCTTTAGCAGAAAAACTCAATATTCAAATTATGGGCCGCAGTCGAGGTCAAAAAGTCATTATTGGCAATGACTATGTGGTTGAACAACTCAACGTGCATGGACGCACCTTTAAATACAAACAAATTGAAAGCAGTTTTACCCAACCCAATGCTGTGGTGTGTCAGCACATGCTTGACTGGGCGTGCGATGCCGCGACAGATGCGGAAAAAGACCTGTTAGAGCTGTACTGTGGCAATGGTAATTTTACGCTGCCTTTATCGCTTAAATTTAACCGTGTGTTGGCAACCGAACTGGCAAAATCATCAGTCTATGCAGCACAGTGGAATATTGAACAAAACCAAATTGAAAACATAGAAGTCGCGCGCTTATCTGCCGAAGAATTTACTCAAGCCTACCAAGGTGAACGCAGCTTTAGGCGTTTGCAAGAAGCGAATATTGATATACAAAGCTATGACTTTAGCACCGTATTTGTAGACCCGCCACGAGCAGGTATAGACGATCAAACTTTACAATTGCTACAAGGTTTTGAGCGCATTATTTATATTTCCTGTAACCCAGACACCTTGGCGGATAACCTAAAAACCTTGTGCCAAACGCATCACATAACTCAATTTGCACTGTTCGATCAGTTTCCGTTTACCCATCATGTTGAATCTGGAGTTGTACTGCAAAAAATGTAACCAAATGATGACTGTGCAGTTGTTGACAATAAAATTTGTACAATAACGGCTATTTTCAATACCATGTTTTAAATAAAAAGATATTAATTATCAAAATCTTAATTAGGTTAAATTGAGCAGTAACTTATTGCTCAAATTATTTATCTGAAAAATTGAAATACAAGCTGCATTGTTATCATTTTAGTTGATTTGTATTTTAGCTCAAAAGGATTATATTTCGAGCTATCAACAGCTATAAATGCAAACACTATGAATTTTTGGCAAAAAATCTTCAGTGCAGATCAACAGTACAACGAAAACAAGAACCAAACGTCTTGTGTTGAAAATGATTGCAGCTGCAAAAGCAATGAGCAATTGCTTGATGCTTTAAGCAAAGCCAGCGATGAAGATGTCATAAAAGGTCTTAAAAAAGTACTGATTTCTCGCGGCTATAGCCGTAAAGAATTGCTCGAAATGATTAAACCGCCCATTCAATAAGTATTTTCAACGCATAGCCATGCCTATATCTTTGAGCATCAAAGGTATAGGCATTTTAGTTTGTGCAGCGTGTTCTATCTACCACAGCCACTATTGGCCCAAGTTTAAAATAATGATCATTGCGGTTGCTTTCAGCCACATACAGGCTTGAGATCGAACCATCTAAATATAAGGCATCGCTGATGTTTAATTTTTCTTTAAAAAACTGTGCCAGTTGATAAAAACTCACTGGCTGTTGTGACATTACAAAATACAATTTTTGTTCTTTTATACCCACCGCATTACGAATTTTTAATGACGTAGAATTGGGCAAAAAACGTGGGTTAATGTGGTTTTTATACAGTAACATCGGGCCAGATTGCGTGGCATATAAGGCTTTAAAACCATGTTGCTTATACTCGGCAGTGTTTTGAACCACTGCGTGCTGCGTATTCCAAGCCAATACACCATTGGGCTGCATAAAAAAATTGCCCACCCCAGTTGCTTCATTTAACTTAGTTTTTTGTTTGCCCTTTTCGACATAAAGCCCCACTGCTTGAAAATCTGCATGGTACATGCCGGCATTCATGGCAAATTTAAGTTGGGCACAAGCAGGTAGTTGTTTTTCAATATGAGAAAATTTTTGATAGTACTGATTGGTTTGCGGATTTTTTAAAAATAATTCTAACTGATTAAGCTGCTGCACCTGTATGACATCAAACCTTTGCTGTTGCATCTCCACGACTTGGTACTGCATGGCATTGACCGAGGTAAAAGCGAACAATATTGGCGCACTCAACAAGCATTTTATAATCATGTTGGTTTTTCCGTTGGTTTTCAAACAATAAAACCTTTTAGCAGAACTAAAAGGTTTTATATTTGCGTATACCTTGCAGCTTACTTCGCACTGTTGCTTCAGTGGTAATATTCACGGTAATTGTATCTCCGACCATCGGTACATAGCTACCTAAACCAAAATCTGAACGGTTAAACGAAGTCGTAGCATTGAAACCAATCGCTGGCACTTTTAACATAGGGTGTTTGCCCTGACCATTTAACACCGCATCTAACACGACAGGCTTAGTGATACCTTTTACGGTTAAATCACCTGTAATTTTAAAGTGCTTCTTGTCTTTGGTTTCTACTTTGGTACTTTTAAACGTGATATTTGGATATTTAGCCGCATTAAACCAAGCTTTTGCTCGGAATTCTTTATCTAAAGCCGCCACGCTAGAGTTGATGCTACTTAATGGAATCGCCACTTCAACCGATGAATTTGCAGGTTGAGTATTATCAACTTTAATGACACCTTGAATGTCAGTAAAATTTGCACTCGGCGTTAAAAATCCTAAGTGATTCCAACTAAAAACCGTTGTCGTATGCGTTGGGTCAATTTTATAGTCTACTGGTGCAGCCAAAGCAAATGTTGTTGTTAAAGCAGCTGCTAAACCGAGGCTTAATGTTTTAAGATGCATGTTGGTATCCTGTGTTTGTGTTGTAATGAGTTTATATACAGTAGCTGTGGTAATGCATTATTCTTTATAAAACGATATGTTCCATCTATGCATCAGCAAAATAGTTACAGTTAATATTCAATAAAAACGACCGCTTTGAACAATCTAACACTATACAAATACCCACTGAAATAGCATGATTATTCACGATATATTCAAGAAATTAACAAGCAACAATAAGGTTAAATATGAGCCATACTATACAAGCACAAAGTGCCAAAACACCATATCGTGTGAGCTTTACAGATTCTTCTGGTCATATTTGGCATGCAGATGAACCTATTTCAAAAGGTGGACAAGACACTGCACCCAATCCAGTACAATTATTACTTTCGGCTTTGGGAGCCTGTACCACCATTACCTTAGAAATGTATGCGGCGCACAAAAATATTAAACTCACCCATGTTCAGGTCGATTTAACACTCAACCCCAAGGGTGAACCAGAAGCTGGTAAAAACAATATTGAGCGCAACATTACCCTACAAGGCGAATTCACTGAAGATCAGCATAAACGCTTATTGAAAGTCGCTGAAAACTGCCCGATTCATAAATTACTCACCTCACAAATTTCAATTCATACCGAACTAAGCCTTTAATTTTCTAGGCAAAAAAAAGCGCTCCGATTGGAACGCTTTTTTACAACACTGAAATGCTTAAGCCGTCAATTCTTTCACCGCTGCAACCACCGCTTCAGTGGTAATACCAAAGAATTGGAACAATTCTTTGGCCGGTGCAGATTCACCATAAGTGGTCATACCAATCACTTTGCCGTCTAAACCAACAAACTTCCACCAGTAATCGACATGCGCTGCTTCAACTGCTACACGTGCACGAATACTTGCTGGCAATACAGCTTCACGATACGCAGCATCTTGCTTCATAAACTCTTCAGCACATGGCATAGACACAACACGCACACCTTCAAGTTGCGCATAGGCTTCCATCGCCAATGACACTTCTGAACCAGTCGCAATGATGATTGCCTTCAACTCACCTTTCTCTTCAGCAAGTACATAACCACCTTTTGCAACGTTTTGAATTTGAGCCTCATTACGTGCTTGGAATGGCAAGTTTTGACGAGAGAAGATTAATGCTGTTGGACCTTCTTTACGCTGAAGAGCAGATTTCCAAGAAATAGCTGCTTCAACCGTGTCACATGGACGCCAAGTATTTAAGTTTGGTGTACCACGTAAAGACGCAATCTGCTCGATGGGTTGATGCGTTGGACCATCTTCACCTAAACCAATCGAGTCATGGGTATAAACATGAATCACACGTTGTTTCATGAGTGCAGACATACGTACCGCATTACG
>SSHD01000094.1 GCA_008017255.1 Acinetobacter sp. | reverse complement strand
TAAACAGGCAGCGCGCATGGCTTGCGCATCGAGCATTTGCCCACTTAAACCAAATTGAATACACGCCCGTGGCGGAAAAATACTGTGTTGATCTAAGTCCAAACGCCCAGACAAGCGAGTGACGGTTTCAATGTTAAAGCCCTGACTAGACACAATTTTTGTGACGGCTTGCAAATGTGCTGCAGTCAGTTCTGGCGCCAGTGCAGTGACGATATAACGCGTTCGTCCACCCTCGCTGACCCATTGATCGTATTCTGCATAAGAGATTGGTTTAAAACGCACTGTTAAGCCAATATCATGTGCTAAAATCAGAATCTCTTTCATTGCCAGTGCTGTCGCAGTTTCGTTATCCGACGCAACCACTATACCTAAGGTGAGTTGATTATGGATAACCGCCTGCCCCACATCGAGTATTTGCAAAGAATGTACGGAGAGTACCTGCATTAATCGTGTAAACTGATTCGGTTGGTCGGGTCCTAAAAAGGATATAAGAATGATTTCGCGCATGAATTGACTCGTGTTAGAGCAATAACTATTGTGTCAGAATCATAACACAACCTAACTTGAAACTATTTGACCTTAGCGTCTGTTAAAGCTTCATCAATGAAACCTCAACAGCCCCTATTTTGCCTTGGAAGTTTAACTTGAATGCGCCTCGACAAGGGCTATTTGCTAGCCTACTCATCGTAAGTTTTGCATTGCATACCTTTTTATTGGTGATTGCAACAACCCATCAACTCAATGAAAATCGTGCCAGCCAAGGCCAACTAATGACCAGTCAGTTGGTGGCAGATAGTCTTACCGAGTTAGAACCTGCCAATACCGTGTCGTTGGCATTGCTTGCTAACCGTTACGCCACTCACCCTAGTGTTGCCTCAATTCGTATTTTAAATGCCAATCAACAACTGCTGGCGACAGGCGGCATGGCAAAAACTCGCTCTGGTGAAGTGTTTGTTCGAGATGCACTGCAAAATGAAAAAAAAGTCGGCAGCATCGAAATTACTTTAATTCAGCCCAGTATTGGCGAAATTTTACGCAACCAATGGTTGGCGATTTTTGCATCCTTATTTATTCACGGCTTAATTTGGCTGGCGTATCGTGCGGTAGCTCGACCAACCCGCAGCGAATACTTAGCGCGCATTAACCAAGAAAATCATCTCAAGCATGAAATTCAGCGCTTAACCCAAACCCTTGCCCTAGAAAAACAAAATAGCGTGACTTTAATTGCACAAGCACAGCAACAAGCCAAAGCTGCGCCTAAACCGCTGACAAATCAGCATAGCAACAATACTGCATTTGCTGAAGACAGTATTTTAGCGCTCAGCATTCAATTTGATGACCACAAACAGCTGCTAAATAGCGTCAACCAATCGGTGTCGATGCCTTATTTCAAACTGTGTCAGTTGTTTTTAGATAAAAGTATTGCGTTGTGTAGTCAACATTATCAAATAGATGCCGCACAGATACAGCTGCTAGAGCCGTTTAATGCCGAAGGTGTCAGTTTATCGACCAGTGCCGAACAACCTCATGCGCTGGAGTGCCTAATGATGGTCGGTGCGGTATTCCAATTATTGGCCGATGTGCTGTACAAACGCTACCGCGAAGATAAACGCTTTGCACTACAAACCCGTGCTGCTGTTGCCAATCGGGTCGATGCCATGCAGTTAGATGCAGTAGAAGCTGCTAAGCGTTTAGCCCAACACTTAGAAGCCAAACAGGCGGCTTTGCATCTGAACCATGCGCAGCTAAAACACATTCAAGATTGCTATGAATTGGTTGCCATGCCCAATCCGAGCAATATCATGACTCGCCAAGCCTTTATGATTAATGGCATGAATGAGCAATGTGCAACGCTGGCGCAAAACTTGCGCACTGAAATTTTAATGGGCAAAAAAGCCAAAACAATTGAAGAATCTGCTGATATTTCAACGCCATAAACAAAAATATTGATGCTGTAAAAAACCTCGTAGTGCCAAGCGCCTACGAGGTTTTTATGATATGCGCTCAATTTCGACTCAGATCACACTATTGTCAGTCCAACTGCGACTCACAAGCATAGGCGAAACTGGGTAAAATGCGCTAAACTATGCCAGATTTATCGAATACTGGTGCCGAAGAGGCCGCAAAAAGGTGAAAGCGAATGCCGCTGAGTCGTGTTGAAGAGCTTGTTGCAGATATCCGTGCAGGCAAAATGGTCATTCTAATGGATGACGAAGATCGTGAAAATGAAGGTGATTTAGTCATTGCGGCAACGCATGTACGCCCTGAAGATATTAACTTCATGATTACCCATGCTCGGGGTTTGGTCTGCCTGACGTTAAGCCGTGAGCGTTGTAAACAGCTGCATTTACCGCTGATGGTCGATCAAAACGGCGCACAACACGCAACCAACTTCACTTTGTCGATTGAAGCGGCGGCGGGCATTAGCACAGGTATTTCTGCGGCAGAACGTGCGCATACCATTCGTACCGCTGTGGCAGCACATGCTAAACCAAGTGATATTGTGCAACCAGGTCATATTTTCCCATTGATGGCACAACCAGGTGGCGTGTTACACCGTGCAGGGCATACCGAAGCAGGTTGTGATTTATCTCGCCTTGCAGGACTCGAGCCAGCATCGGTGATTTGTGAAATTATTAATGATGACGGCACCATGGCGCGCCGTGCCGATTTAGAAGTGTTTGCGGAAAAACACGGCCTTAAAATTGGTACGATTGCCGACTTGATTCATTATCGCATGACCAATGAACAAACCGTTGAGCGCCTGTCGCAAGAAAACATTCAAACCGAATATGGTCCATTTGAATTGTATCAATACCGTGAAATCGGCAATCCCGATATTCATATCGCCTTAGTCAAAGGTGAACCGAGTCAAGGCGTGACCACGGTGCGAGTGCATGGTTTTAATCCAGTGCGTGACTTATTAAAGCTCAATAAAGCCGATGGCACGGCAGCGTGGAATTTAGACCACGCCTTAAAAACCATTGCCGCCAGTGAGCGTGGTGTGTTGGTATGGATTGGTCAAGAGCATTTAGACGACTTAGGTCCAGCCTTACACAGCTTAAAGCAACCCAAACCACTGAAGTCCAATGCCGCACTATCGCATCAATACCAAACCATTGGCGTGGGTGCACAAATTTTACGTGATTTAGGTGTCGAAAAAATGAAGTTACTCAGTTCGCCACTGCATTTTAATGCCTTATCCGGATTTAATTTAGAGGTGGTGGAATACATCACTGCCGATCAAATCACAGCAAAATAATCGAGGTTGTTATGGCTATTCGCCGCATTGAAGGTTTATTACATCTTGCCAGTGAAGATCGTTATGCGATCTTAGTCGGTCGTTTCAACAGCTTTGTGGTTGAACATTTATTGGAAGGTGCAATTGACACCTTGAAACGCCATGGCGTGAGTGAAAACAACATTACCGTGGTGCATGCACCAGGTGCGTGGGAGTTGCCAATTGTGGCGAAGAAACTCGCTGCAACAGCTAAATACGATGCGATTATTGCCTTAGGCGCAGTGATTCGTGGTAGTACCCCGCACTTTGACTTTGTGGCAGGTGAATGCGCCAAAGGTTTGGGCGTAGTGGGTTTGGAAAGCACCCTACCCGTCATCAATGGTGTACTGACCACCGACAGCATTGAACAAGCCATTGAACGTTCGGGCACCAAAGCTGGCAACAAAGGTTCGGAAGCTGCACTAACTGCAATCGAAATGGTTCACTTATTAAAGGCAATTTAACCCATGTCGCAAACACTTCAAGCCGTCTATGCGGCAAAACGCAAAGCACGTCGGTTTGCGGTACAAGGGATTTATGAATGGCAAATGAGTCATAACCCTGTGCATGAAATTGAAGCACGCACCCGTGTGGAAAATGCCATGCACAAAGTAGACTTGAACTATTACCATGAATTGCTCACCCAAGTAGTGGCGCAACATGCCGCCTTAGATGAATTGCTCATTCCTGTACTCGACCGTGAGTTACATGCTTTAGATGGTGTGGAACTGGCAACGCTACGTTTAGGTGCTTATGAGTTGCGTGAGCATCTTGAAGTTCCTTACCGCGTGGTGTTAGATGAAGCAATTGAGCTCGCCAAACACTTCGGTGGTGCCGACAGTCATAAATACATCAATGGTGTATTAGACCGATTGTCTGCCACGCTGCGTAAAGCTGAAAAGCAACAAGCCAAATAATAGATTTGCTGATGGCTGAATTTTCAATCATAGATCAGTACTTTAAACGGACGCTCAATTCAAGCGTCCGTTTAGCTATTGGTGATGATGCCGCCGTCATTCAGCCACCGCCTCAGCAGCAATTGGTGATTTGTACCGATACCCTTGTGGCAGGTCGGCATTTCCCGCTCAATACTGCGCCACACGCAGTGGGTTGGAAAAGCGTGGCGGTCAATTTATCTGACTTAGCGGCAATGGGTGCCAAGCCGCACAGCATTTTACTGGCGCTGAGTTTACCCAGCGTAGACCACGACTGGCTCGCCGAGTTTAGTCGGGGTTTGTTTGATTGCTGCGAACAATTTGGCGTAGTGCTGATTGGTGGCGATACCACGCAAAGCACGCAACTGACCATGAGCATCACTGCACTGGGTTGGATGGATGCAGAACAAGCTGTGATTCGTTCAGGCGCACAGGTCGGTGACTATATTTGTGTCAGCGGACAACTGGGCAGTGCCGCCTATGGCTTAGCGCATTTAGGGCATGCTTTACAGCAGCGTTTGGACTATCCCACCCCACGCTGTACTTTGGGGCAACAGCTTGCAGGCTTGGCATCGAGCATGATTGATGTGTCGGATGGCTTGGCGCAAGATTTAAGTCATATCCTCAACGCCTCCAATGTCGGGGCAAAAGTATTGCTCGAGCAACTGCCACTAGATGCGGCGTTGCAACAATTAGAATCACAACAAGCATGGCAATATGCGCTCAATGGTGGCGATGATTATGAGTTATGCTTTACAATATCACCGCAGAATTATCAGCAACTGTCACAACAAACAACGGATGTTGCCTTTACAATCATCGGCGAAATTACCGCACCCACTGGATTGATATTTACATATCAGGGTGAAATTCAACCTATAACCGTGCATGGATACCAACACTTTGCCTAAAGCACCGATACACTTCCAACACATGAATTGGTTCGACCGTAGTATGGTGTTCTGCGCGGTCGGCTTTGGCTCGGGGCTGATGCCGAAAGCACCGGGCACCTTTGGTTCGGCGTTTGCCTTGCTGTTTGTGCCGTTATGGCTGTATTTAGGCTTGGCGTACAGTATTGCAGCGGTAGTGCTGATATCGATGGTCGGCATTTATATTTGCGGACATGCCGCCAAAGTACTGCATGTGCATGATGATGGACGCATTGTGTGGGATGAATTTGCTGGACAATCCATCGCCTTGCTGCCTTTGCTGTATTTACAACAGATGAATGCGCTGTGGGTGTTGCTTGGATTCATTTTATTCCGTCTGTTTGATGTCTGGAAACCGTTTCCGATTGGCTGGGCAGACCGACACGTGTCAGGCGGTTTGGGCATTATGTTGGATGACATTATTGCCGGCGTGTTAGCGGCACTATGTCTATTTATACTAAATTTCTACTTCTTTAATTAAACGATTGATATTCGAGTTCAATATGTCAACAACCGTGATTATTTTGGCCGCAGGCAAGGGCACTCGCATGAAGTCAGCCTTACCCAAAGTGCTGCAACCCCTTGCAGGCCGCCCTTTGCTGGATCATGTGATTCAAAGCGCAAAAAAACTACACGCGCAAAATATTATTACTATCTATGGGCATGGCGGCCAATTAGTACAACAACAGTTTGCACAAGAACGCATCCAATGGGTGGAACAAGCCGAACAACTTGGTACGGGTCACGCAGTACAAATGACTTTGCCTGTATTGCCGCAAGATGGCATGTCGTTAATTTTATATGGTGATGTACCTTTAGTGCGCCAAAGCACCTTAGAGCAACTGCTCGAAGTATCGACAGTATCTGGCATTGGCATGATTAGCTTAACGGTTGATAATCCAAGCGGTTATGGCCGCATTGTACGCCAAGCGGGTAAAATTCAAGCCATTGTTGAGCATAAAGATGCCAATGATGAGCAGCGCCAAATTCAAGAAATCAACACCGGTATTTACTGCGTCAGCAATGCCAAATTGCATCAATGGCTGCCCAAACTCAGCAATAACAATGCACAAGGCGAATATTATCTGACCGACATTGTAGCGATGGCGGTGGCAGATGGTTTAGAAATTGCCTCGATTCAGCCCGAGTTAGCCTTTGAAGTGGAAGGTGTCAATGACCGCCTACAATTAGCGACTTTAGAACGTCAATTCCAACTGCAACAAGCCAAAGAATTGATGCAGCAAGGCGTGCACTTGATTGACCCAAGTCGTTTTGACTTACGCGGTACGCTCAAATGCGGTCAAGACGTGATTATTGATGTCAATGTGATCATTGAGGGTGAGTGTGAGCTGGGTGATAACGTACACATTGGCGCAGGCTGTATTCTAAAAAATACCCAGATTGCCGCAGGCACACACGTTCAACCGTATAGCCTGTTTGACCAAGCCATAGTCGGTGAACAGGCACAGATTGGTCCATTTGCCCGCTTACGTCCTGGGGCGCAACTGGCAAATGAAGTCCATATCGGCAACTTTGTCGAAGTGAAAAACTCGATCATCGGTCAAGGCTCTAAAGCCAATCACCTGACTTATTTAGGCGATGCCGACATTGGCGCAGACTGTAATATTGGCGCAGGTACCATTACCTGTAACTACGATGGCGCAAATAAACATCGCACCATCATTGCCGACCACGTGTTTATTGGCACCAATAATTCACTGGTGGCGCCAATTACGAT
>SSHD01000140.1 GCA_008017255.1 Acinetobacter sp. | reverse complement strand
TGCCAATACTTTCATATCAACACCAGTGACCGAAGGAAGTTTCTTCACATGCACATTTAAAATTTGTTCACGACCACGAATGTCTGGTAAACCGACCATGACTTGACGGTCAAAACGACCCGGACGCAGTAAGGCTTTATCTAGTACATCGGCACGGTTGGTTGCAGCAATCACAATTACGCCTTCATTGCCTTCAAAACCGTCCATTTCGACTAACATTTGGTTAAGGGTTTGTTCACGCTCATCGTGACCACCGCCAGTACCCGACCCACGATGACGACCCACTGCATCAATCTCATCAATAAAGATGATACACGGCGCGTGGCGTTTGGCTTGTTCGAACATATCACGTACACGTGATGCACCCACACCCACAAACATCTCGACGAAATCTGAACCGGAAATACTAAAAAATGGCACTTTGGCTTCACCGGCAATGGCTTTTGCCAATAAGGTTTTACCTGTACCCGGTGGACCCACCATCAGTACGCCACGCGGAATCGTCGCACCCAAGCGTTTGAATTTTGAAGGATCTTTCAAGAAGTCGACAATTTCAACCACTTCTTGTTTTGCTTCGTCACAACCTGCAACATCTACAAAAGTCACTTTAATTTGGTCTTCAGTCAGCATTTTGGCTTTAGATTTACCAAAACTCATTGGACCATTTTTACCGCCTGCACCACCGCCCATATTCCGCATAAAGAACATGAATAATAGAATAATTAGTAAGACTGGGAAACTCGCAATGAGCAGTTGCATCAAAACGCCTTGACGCTGTGGTGCTGTACCCTCAATCACGACATTCTGTTTAGTTAAGCTTGGAAGCAACTGGGTGTCTTCAACTTGTGGACGCACCGTTTCAAATGGCGAACCGTTAGATTTTTCACCACTAATATTTAAACCGTCTATCGTGACTTGTTTAATTTGCCCAGCATTTACAGCTGCAACGAAATCTGAATATTTCATTGGTGCAGGTTTATTACGGTCACTGACGTTGCTAAAAATCAAAATCAGAACACCGAGTATGACAAGCCACAATACGGCATTCTTGAAGTAATCGCTCAAGGCTTTTATTCCCATATCAATCTAATTTGATCATGCCTAATCTTGGCCGACCTTGTTAAAAACAGCAATGTATTTGCGTTGCAAAAAAACTTAAAAGGTACAAAATGCACAATTTTTAACAGCTTAGCAAGTACACTTTTTATTTCAATGCCTTTTTGCGGCTTTGACCAATCAAAAATACTTCTTTTGACCGAGCGCGTGATGCCGCAGGTTTGGCTGTTTTTAATACATCAAAACTATCAACCACTTGTTTTCTAAACTCATCAAACCCTGTGCCTTGGAACACTTTAACCACAAACTGTCCGTTTGGTCCGAGAACTCTTTGAGCGAAATCCAACGCCAACTCACATAAGTAAATTTGCCGTGGTTGATCAACAGCCTTATTACCTGATGTATTGGGGGCCATATCTGAAATTACAATGTCTACTTGGCGTCCATTTAAAATATTTAACAATTTTTCGAATACTTCTTCTTCTCTAAAGTCACCTTGTAAGAAGGTCACATCTGGAAGTGCATCCATCTCCAAAATATCTGAAGCAACAACTAAACCTTTACTACCCACCAGTTTACCGGCTATTTGCGACCAACTGCCAGGGGCTGCGCCCAAGTCCACCACGGTCATGCCGGGTTTAATCAGTTTATATTTTTCTTGAATTTCAAGCAGTTTATACGCTGCCCGCGCACGATAACCTTCCTTTTGTGCTCTTTTTACAAAAGGATCGTCTAAGTGTTCTCGCATCCACTCTCGGCTACTTTTCGACAATTTTTGATTGGTAATGCGTGTCGCCATAATGCTCTAAAGTTCAAACCACTGCTGTTGGGTCATTGTACGTGAAAATACACTTGATTACAGTACGGTCGTAATGTAATCGCAATAACTTTTACAGAAATTTTGCCACATTTAGCCGCAGCGGCTGCCTGCTTTCGCTATCTTAGATTCTAGTTGCAAGCTATACTATGCCGATTCTTAAATTAGGTATTTTCAATGGCTGCTTTATCTATCCATGAACGTAAGCGTTTACGTCAAATTGGTCATGCACTTAACCCTGTGGTAATGGTTGGTAGCCAAGGTCTTACCGAAAGTGTGGTTGAAGAAACCTTACGCGCACTGAATGACCACGAACTAATTAAAGTTAAAGTTGCCGCGGAAGATCGTGAAGCACGTGCCGCAGTCATTGATGCCATTGTTGCCGCAACTGGTGCAGAGTCAGTACAAAAAATTGGTAAAATCGTGTTGCTATACAAAAAAGCAGCCAAACAAAACCAACACCTTTCAAACTTGGTTCGTTTTGCACATTTAAGTAATAAATAATTACGATGGCAAGTTATGAACTAAGTGCTTTTGATCGTTTTAGTGCCATTACGCTGGTGGGAGCGATTGAACAACAAGCCCCCGCAGCGGTAAATGTGGGGTTTTGGCTACGTGACCCGAATCAATGGCTGCTGTATCCAGAGCCCGTTGCTGCGCATACACGGCAAGACTATTTATGGCAACATACTTGCTATGAAATTTTTATTGGCGTAAAAGGGCAAGATTATTACCGTGAAGTAAATCTCTCCCCTTCTCAAGCATGGCAAGCCTATCAGTTTGAAGAATACCGTTTTCCTGAAGATATGCCACCACTTCCGGCGGATGATATTGCACTGAATCATTTGCAGCGCACCCATTATGGCTTAAATGTCAGTTTAGATTTATCTCAGTTTATGCGACAAAATCAACTAAAATGGTCTGATCTTTATTTAGGTCTAAGTGCGGTGTTGGAAACCACACAAGGCATGCACTACTTTGCCATGCAACATAGCAGCCCACAGGCCGACTTTCATAATAAGCGCGATTGGTTACATCAGTTATAAAAAATTGAATAAAAAAAGCGAGAAATTTATTTCTCGCTTTTTTTATATTAAAGTATACGCTTAGCTTGCACGTACTTTATTCCAAGCATCAACTGCTTGAGTTTTAGTGCGCTTAAAGCTACCAACTAAAGTATCTTTATGCTTCACTGAAATTTGGCTAATGTCATCTTTCAATTCTTTGCTAACTTTAGTTAGGTCTTCAATTAAAACATTCAATTCAGATTTTAACGCATCTTTCAATTCAACCAAGTTACCTTGAGATGAGTTCAATTGAGTTTTAATCACCTCAATGCGTTGTAAAAGGTCTTGCTTAATTTGTGCAAGTTGGTTTTGAATGTTTTGATTCAATTCTTTAGCTTCCGATTCGATTTTTTCTTGAGTTTCTGCAATTGCTTCTTTCGCTTGAACTTGAGTTTCAGCTAAAACTTCTTTCGCTTTCGCAGCAGTTTCCGCTACAACTTCTTTCACTTCAGCAGTTTTTTCAGCAACCGCTTCTTTGACTTCAGCAGTTTTTTCAGCTACAACAGCTTTAGCCTTAGTGGTTTTTGCAGCAGCAACGTCTTTCACTTCTTCAGTTGCTGGCGCAGTCGTTTGATTCTCAGCCATTAGATTACCCTCTATATTGTTGGTTGATTTTTCAGCTAAGCATAAGATAAATCGAATCCTCGCCAAATCACCGAATAATTGTTAGACAATTTACATAAATTCACAGGCAGATCTGATAATCCTAATAATATGCAACCCGCAACATATGCTTTTATCCGCTAAACAAACACCACGACTTGTGCGTTTAATCTGCAAAACAAATAGACTTTTCACAGACTCATGCGTATAATGCGCTGTTAAGTTACAAGCGAGCAGACCAGAAGGAGAGGCGTGTTTTTTACATAGACAGCCTGCCTTTTTTTAGGTCTACTCGCTTTTTTACAGCCCTATTTTTGTGGTTTTAGTTCAGGAGCTTTGGTTTGAGCATCCCCGCCATTTTAGCCCTCGCAGATGGAACGATCTTTAAAGGAACGTCTATCGGCGCATCGGGTAGCACGACTGGTGAAGTCGTTTTTAACACTGCTATGACTGGTTATCAAGAAATTTTGACCGACCCAAGTTACGCGCAGCAACTTGTAACGCTGACCTACCCTCATATTGGCAATACAGGCTGTAATAGTGAGGACGTTGAATCTGGTCGCATCCATAAAGTATGGGCGAATGGTTTAATTATTCGTGATCTGCCTTTATTACACAGTAATTTCCGTGCTGAACAATCTTTAACTGAATACTTAGAACAACATGATGTTGTTGCGATTGCCGATATTGATACGCGTAAACTCACCCGTATTTTACGTGATAAAGGCGCGCAAAACGGCTGTATTCTTGCCGGTGAAAATATCACTGAGGCAGATGCGATTGCCAAAGCCCGTGCATTCGGTGGCTTAAGTGGCTTAGACCTTGCCAAAGAATGTTGCGACCCAACAGGTTTTGAATGGACTGAAGGTTCTTGGGTATTAGGCAAAGGCTTTACTCAACCTGAACTTAAGTTTCATGTGGTTGCATACGATTATGGTGTCAAAACCAACATCTTACGTATGCTTGCAGACCGTGGTTGTAAACTAACTGTGGTACCTGCCGAAACCCCAGCTGAAAAAGTATTGGCGTTAAATCCAGATGGCGTGTTCTTGTCGAATGGTCCAGGCGACCCTGCTGCATGTGACTATGCCATTGCTGCGGTAAAAACCATTGTTGAAACCACCAATGTACCGTTGTTTGGTATTTGCTTGGGGCACCAAATTTTAGCGCTCGCTTCGGGTGCAAAAACCATGAAAATGAATCATGGTCACCACGGTGCCAACCATCCTGTACAAAATCTTGCCAATAATACGGTCATGATTACCTCGCAAAACCACGGCTTCGCTGTTGATGAAAGCACCTTACCTGCAAACTTAACTGTAACGCATCGTTCACTGTTTGACGGTACAAACCAAGGCATTCATCGTACAGACAAACCAGCATTTAGCTTCCAAGGTCACCCAGAAGCCAGCCCTGGTCCACATGACTGTGCCCCGTTGTTTGATCATTTCATCGAACTTATTGAAGCATCTAAGAAGTAATTAAGGAAGCGATCATGGCTAAACGTACAGACATTAAAAGCATCTTAATTATTGGTGCGGGTCCAATTGTGATTGGACAAGCATGTGAGTTCGATTACTCAGGTGCGCAAGCATGTAAAGCCCTTCGTGAAGAAGGCTACCGTGTCATTTTGGTGAACTCTAACCCAGCCACCATTATGACCGACCCAAGCATGGCAGATGCAACGTATATCGAACCGATTACTTGGCAGACTGTTGCACAAATTATTGAAAAAGAGCGTCCAGATGCGGTGCTTCCGACCATGGGTGGTCAGACTGCATTAAACTGTGCGCTAGCACTCGATGCCAATGGCATTCTAAAAAAATTCAATGTTGAATTAATTGGTGCGACCAAAGAAGCCATTGAAATGGCGGAAGACCGTAAATTATTTGACGATGCAATGCGTCGTATTGGTCTTGAATGCCCACGTGCTGCTGTTGCAAGTACGATGGAAGAAGCTTTCGAGATTCAAGCAAAATTAGGCTTCCCTTCGATTATTCGCCCATCATTTACGATGGGTGGTTCAGGCGGTGGTATCGCTTACAACCGTGAAGAATTTATTGAAATTTGTGAACGTGGTTTTGACCTCTCGCCGACTCACCAACTGTTGATTGATGAATCATTGATTGGTTGGAAAGAGTACGAAATGGAAGTTGTACGTGACAAAAACGACAACTGCATTATTGTTTGTACCATTGAAAACTTCGACCCAATGGGCGTGCATACAGGTGACTCGATCACTGTTGCTCCTGCACAAACATTGACAGATAAAGAATTCCAACTGCTTCGTAATGCATCTTTAGCGGTACTTCGTGAAATTGGGGTCGAAACAGGTGGTTCAAACGTTCAGTTCGGTATTAACCCGAAAGATGGCCGTATGGTGGTGATTGAGATGAACCCGCGTGTATCACGTTCATCTGCACTTGCGTCTAAAGCGACTGGTTTCCCAATTGCAAAAATCGCGGCGAAACTTGCTGTTGGTTATACGCTTGATGAATTGAAAAACGACATCACGGGTGGCGTAACGCCAGCTTCTTTTGAACCTGCAATTGACTACGTTGTAACCAAGATTCCTCGCTTTAACTTCGAGAAGTTCCCACAAGCCGATGCCGTACTGACCACGCAAATGAAATCGGTTGGTGAAGTGATGGCCATTGGTCGTAACTTCCAAGAATCAATGCAAAAGGCCCTACGTGGTCTTGAAGTTGGCGTATCTGGTTTTGATGAAAAAATCGAAGTTGGAACGGAAGGTGCCAAAGACAAAATTTTGCAAGAACTTAAAGTACCAGGTCCTGACCGTATTTGGTTTGTAGCTGATGCCTTCCGTCACGGCTTTAGCTTAGATGAAGTGTTCACTGCGACCAATATCGACAAATGGTTCTTGATTCAAATTGAAGACATCGTAAAAACCGAAGAACAAGTCAAAACATTGGGCTTTGGTGATTTGAATGCGGACAATGTACGTGGTTTTAAACGCAAAGGTTTATCTGACCTGCGCATTGCCAACTTGATGGGCATTTCACAAAAACAATTCCGTAAGCAACGTTGGGACTTGGGTGTTTACCCAGTGTACAAACGTGTCGATACCTGTGCGGCTGAATTCGAGTCAGATACCGCCTACATGTATTCGACTTACGATGAAGAATGTGAAGCCAACCCATCGACCAAAGATAAAATTATGGTGATTGGTGGCGGTCCGAACCGTATTGGTCAAGGTATCGAGTTTGATTACTGCTGTGTACATGCAGCACTTGCCATGCGTGAAGATGGTTATGAAACCATTATGGTCAACTGTAACCCTGAAACGGTTTCAACTGACTATGATACATCCGATCGTTTGTATTTCGAGCCAATCACGCTTGAAGATGTATTGGAAATTGTCCGTACTGAAAAACCGAAAGGCATTATCGTGCAGTACGGCGGTCAAACACCTTTGAAATTGGCTCGTGCGCTTGAAGAAGCTGGTGCGCCAATTATTGGTACATCACCAGATGCGATTGACCGTGCTGAAGACCGTGAACGTTTCCAGCAAATGATTCAGCGTTTGAATTTGCGTCAACCAAATAACAGCATTGTAAAATCTGCTGAAGAAGGCATGGCAGAAGCATCGAAAGTGGGTTATCCATTGGTTGTTCGACCATCTTATGTATTGGGTGGTCGTGCCATGGAAATCGTCTACAACGATGACGAATTAAAACGCTACCTGCGTGACGCAGTACAAGCATCTAACGAAGCTCCAGTGCTACTCGATCGTTTCTTAGACGATGCGATTGAAGTAGACGTAGACTGCGTATCTGACGGTAAAAATGTAGTGATTGGCGGCATTATGCAGCACATTGAGCAAGCAGGTATTCACTCGGGTGACTCTGCATGTTCAATTCCGCCTTATTCGCTGTCTGATGAAATTCAAGACGAAATGCGCCGCCAAACTGTTGCTATGGCAAAAGAGTTGGGCGTAATTGGTTTGATGAACGTCCAGTTTGCGGTCAAAGGCACTGACGTTTATATCTTAGAAGTGAACCCACGTGCATCACGTACGGTACCGTTCGTGTCGAAATGTATTGGTGAATCTTTGGCCAAAGTTGCTGCACGCTGTATGGCGGGTCAGTCTTTAGAATCGCAAGGATTTACCAAAGAAATCATTCCGACACATTTTTCGGTGAAAGAAGCGGTGTTCCCATTCAACAAATTCCCTGGTGTAGACCCAATTCTTGGGCCTGAGATGAAATCTACCGGTGAAGTGATGGGCGTAGGTAAATCATTTGGTGAAGCGTTTTATAAAGCCGTTTTAGGCTCGAATGATCGCTTACCGGGTAAACCAACTGCGGGCGAAGTGAAGCATGCGTTTATTTCGGTACGTCACTCAGATAAACCACGTGCAGTTGGTATTGCCAAGCAACTGGTCAATTTAGGTTTCAAAGTTATCGCCACTGGCGGTACTTTTGATGTGATTAAAGCAGCTGGTATTGCCTGTGAGCGTGTCAACAAAGTCACCGAGGGGCGTCCGAATATTGTCGACCGCTTGAAAAATGGCGAAGTTCACCTCATTATTAATACCACGGAAGGTAAACAAGCGCAGCAAGACTCGTTCTCGATTCGTCGCTCTGCGCTACAAGGCAAAGTGTATTACACCACTACGTTAAATGGTGCAGATGCTGTTTGCCAAGCCTTGGCGATTCAATTGCCAATGGATGTTTACCGTTTGCAAGATTTACAAACTGTAGGTTAATACCCAACCGATAAAGTCCCGCCACCTTATTGGTTGCGGGCTTTTTCTTTTTTTAGTGCTTATTATTTATCAACAAACTTCTTGTATAGGTCATTTATATGGCTATGCCTTAAACTGCTTGTGCAAGAAGTCTACTCTCTGATTGTGAGGGAAAATTATGCAACGTTATCCAATGACGCCTGAAGGCAAGGCTGCCTTAGAGAAAGAATTACAACAGCTTAAAACTGTTGATCGCCCGCGTATTATTGCTGCAATTGCAGAAGCTCGTGAGCACGGTGACTTAAAAGAAAATGCAGAATACCATGCGGCACGCGAGCAACAAGGTTTCTGTGAAGGTCGTATTCAAGATATTGAAGGCAAGCTTGGTGCATGTCAGGTCATTGATATTAAAGACCTTGAACAAAATGGCCGTGTGGTGTTTGGTGTCACCGTGACCATTGAGAACTTAGACACCGAAGAACGTAAAACTTATAAGATTGTCGGCGATGATGAAGCAGATTTTAAAATTAATAAAATCTCAGTGAACTCACCCATTGCACGCGGTTTACTCAGTAAAAGCGAAGGTGATGAAGTCAAAATTCAGACTCCGCAAGGCGAAGTTGAATATGAAATCGTGACAGTGGAATATCTTTGATTTTCTAAACGCGCGTATCGTTTAAATGCGTAGTGTTGAAGCGCATAAAAAAGCCAAGCAGTTAACTGCTTGGCTTTTTGTTTAGAAATGATGCTTAAGCATAGCGCTTAGCAAAGTCATCCATAAAGCTGACCAATGCTTGAACGCCCTCTAAAGGCACAGCATTGTAAATACTCGCACGCATCCCACCCACTGAACGATGTCCCGCCAAATTCAATAACTGGTTCTGCTCTGCTTCTTTTAAGAAAGTCTTTTCCATGGCTTCATCTGCCAGTGTAAACGGCACATTCATAATCGAACGGTTTGCAATTGCAATTGGATTATTATAAAAATCACTGCCATCAATATAACCATACAGTAAATTGGCTTTGGCAAGGTTGGTTTGATACATGGCATCTACACCGCCCTGCTCCAACAACCATTCAAACACTAAACCTGATAAATACCAAGAATAGGTTGCAGGTGTATTGACCATTGAGCCATTTTTGGCTTGATCTGCATATTTTAAAATGCTTGGAATTTCCGCTTTGGCTTGGTCAAGTAAATCATCACGAATAATCACAATGGTTAAACCCGCAGGACCAATATTCTTTTGCGCCCCTGCATAAATCAAACCAAATTTGCTGACATCTAATGGTGCAGACAAAATACTTGAAGAATAGTCACATACTAACGGCGCAGCAACCTCTGGAATAGCAGCAAACTGCAAACCGCCAATGGTTTCATTATCGGCATAATGCACATAAGCAGCGTTGTCAGATAAGCTCCAAGTGCTTTGATCGGTTATGGCATGTTTAGCATCAAGCAAAGTTGCGGCTTTAATGACGTTAATATCGCCATAGCGCTGCGCTTCTTTAGAGGCTTTTTCTGACCAAATACCCGTGTCGATATAATCTGCTTTGCTATTTTTTCCAAGTAAGTTCAATGGAATAGCGGAAAACTGTAGCGATGCGCCACCTTGTAAAAATAACACTTTATAGTTTTCTGGAATATTCATCAGCTTGCGCAAGTCAGCTTCAGCTTTTTCTGCGACAGCGACATAGTCCGCGCTACGATGGCTCATTTCCATGATTGATAAACCCTTACCCTGCCAATCCAACATTTCTTGTTGGGCTTTTTCTAAAACAGCAGTGGGTAACGCAGCAGGACCAGCGCAGAAATTATAAGCACGCATGAATTTTCCCTTATCAAAGTGAAATGAGCATTTAATCATAGATTGCTAAAGACAACAAAAAAGGCTAAACCCCTTTAGAATTAAGCCTTTCACGTGTGATATTCGGTACATGTTTTTGCAGATTGGCAGAGGATCAAGGATTCGAACCTTGACGAACGGTTTTGGAGACCGTCATGCTACCATTACACCAATCCTCTATAACCGCATGGTTAAGTTATCATATCAAACTTAACCATAAAAAAAGCAAGAAACTCTTGCTTTTTAAAGTTGGTGGGGGCGAAGAGACTCGAACTCTTACACCTTGCGGCGCTGGAACCTAAATCCAGTGCGTCTACCAATTTCGCCACGCCCCCAATGGATGTGTATATTAGTGTTAAACATTTCTGCTGACAAGTTTTTTTTATAAAAAAGTGACTGACTGTTTAAATATTCAACAAAGCTATAAATAGCGCGTATTTCTAGTGCAAGTTAATATTATTTAAGGTATTTTTTGCTTCAAACACCGCCTTAAAGCGCTGTTCATGCTGTTTTTGGGTTAAGCCATTTAACAACGGTAAAAAGCAAGCAAAGTGCGGCGGCAGTTGAAGTACCAATTGTTGGCAATGCAAAACTGCCCAATCTTGATAGCTGTTTGCTTGCAACCTTGTGTGCATTAACCATTCATATAAAATAATGCCAAAAGCATACAAATCACTTTGCATACTTTTGGCTGTACCATGAAATAGCTCTGGTGCCATATAGTGCGGTGTGGCGTTCATTTCGCTTATAGGCTGATTTTTTGCAAAACTTTGCTCAAAATCAATCAAACTACAGCAACCATTATGGTCACGAAAATGCTCAGTTTTTAAATCGCCATGTATCCAGCCAGATTGATGTAAAGCATCGAGTGCCTCTAAGGCTATAAGAATTTTCTGTTTGATAAAATTGATGTCGTTATATTGGTAAATATCAGTGAAGAATGCGGCACTATCGGCTAAAACCAAGCCCTCGCCTTGTGTCGCTAAATACCGAAGTTCTGGATATTGCGCAAATTGAATCAGTTGATACGGCAACAAAAAAGATGGCTGTGCCGTACGCTGCGCTTGATAAAATGCCAACTCTGCCTGAAAGGACATTTCTAAAACCGCATGATGCTGCTGCGGCAAATGAAACTTTAGCCAATAGCCCTGCTGCGCTATGTTAAAACGATACAACCGCCGCCCAAAGCCGTAGCTGCGATCTTTAGTTGCTAACTGCAAGGCTTCTATTTGCACCTGTGGAGCTAAAATAGGCAACTTAACACTCATGCCAGTGCAAGTTGTTGCTGCTTTTGCAATGCCGCCAAACAAGATTCAATGGTTTTACCAATACGGGCATGTATTTCAATACTCGAGATTTTCGGCCACGTGGCGCGCTCACCCTCTTGCTGCAAAATTTTAAATAACTTCGGACGTGGGTTTTTGAGCAAATAGCTATAATGCCTTAAACTGTAGTGCGCAATAATGTTGATGTCGCCATAGTAACGCTGCCCCAATATGCCATAACCATGATCTAAAGCACGGTAGATGGGTAAATTACTGCCCATATAACTGCGGGTCATATCCAACACTTCGGTGGCAATTATTTTAGCTTGCTGACGTAAAATCCGTGCCGGCCAGCTGCGCATATCACGGCGAAAGCGTTCAGAATCGCTCTGCATAAACGGTACGATATGCGGATTGACCTGACTGGCAATGGTGTAATTGATATTAAACAGTTGCGTCATTTTTTCTTGTGGAAAATCACTACGCATACTGCCATCGACCCAGCGAGTATGAGCCAAATATGGGGTATGTCTGCCATCGTGGCGTTTGGTGGTTAAACGCACTGGTGGAAACAAAACGGGCACCGCACACGAAGCCAACACTGCACTCCATACCAACACATTGGGCGCAGTTAAAGCATTCATAATACGTGGGTTTTGCGAAGTATTGTAAGGCGCAATGACGATATTGATATGTCGTTTCGATTGTTGATAGGCTTCGGCAAAGGTGACATCGCCTAAGTTTTTAATAAGGAAATTTTTTAAATACATCACATCGGCCAAGCCGCCATGCCCTTTAATCAGTTCACTCAAACTTCTAAATTGAAAGGCTTCAGTAAAAAAATGCTCTCCGCTGAGTAATTCAGACACTTGCTCTGGCGATGATGTGCCCAACATAGCCGTCATAATTGCACCAGCACTCGAACCAGACACCACCTTTGGCATTAAATCTTGTTCCAACAATGCCTTACACACACCAGTATGGAACAGCCCCAAAGTTGCTCCGCCAGAAAACATTAACGCTGGTTGACCATAGGCAGTTAAGCATTCTTTAAAAAACTGGATTTTTTCTTCACGTTTAAAAGTAATACACTCGCTCGAAGCCAAGTAGCACAGGCAGTTGCTCATTTCCTCGACATAGTCTTCTATAATTTTTTTGGTACCAATATAGGTTTCGGCAAATAACAGCGGATGTCCGATATTGGCAATATCGTAGGTCAGCCCCTCTCTTAGCACGTGCACTAAATCGAGAGTGCGATGTTGCATGCGATATTTTTTTAATAAGTGATGTCGTTTAGATAGAAGCTCCACATCGAAATACGGCGATTGATTGTTATATTTCCACGCTTCTGCGCCAGTTTCTTCATCTAGTCTGTGTGCAATATCTTTCCACTCAGCATAAGAGCCTGCCTGCTGCAAATCCTTTTGCAGTTGAGCAATTTTCGCTTTTTGGTATTTATTAATCTTTTGCTTGTGCTGAATAAACATTGGTTGTCCTAACTGTGCTTATTTATTGCTAACTTACAGTTATAACATGTAAAAAGCTACGCCAACAATCAAGCATATATTTTACTAAGAGTTATAATTTATAAATATTTCCTGTATTTTCAGCAAGGCAATTGCTAGTATCCATATAGGTATTTTACGGTATTTGGTGTGTATGTATGGCGATGCTTGATTTACCCGAATCTTTGTTGCACAGCTTATCGAGTGTATTGACCCAGTTACAGCACGTGCTGCCCGCGCCAAAACAAGCCACCGATTTTTCTGCAATTGCCTTTAAATGGCAACAACAGCAGTTAGTGGCGATACAGCAACCCAAGCCCATGTACTTAGATGATTTAATCGGTATTGAGCTGCAAAAAGCCAAAATCATTCAAAATACCTTACAGTTCCTGCATGGCCTACCCGCCAATGATGTATTACTCACTGGCTCGCGTGGTACGGGTAAATCTTCAATTGTTCGGGCCTTGCTGACTGAATATGCTGCACAGGGTTTACGCTTAATCGAAATCGAACGTGATGATTTGTCTGAACTACCACAAATTCAGCAACTGATTGCCACCCGCCCAGAAAAATTTATTGTTTACTGTGATGACTTAGCGTTTAACGCCGAAGATGAAAACTATCGCAGTTTAAAAAGTGTTTTAGATGGTTCGCTACAGTCAGGTGCAAGTAATTTTATTATTTATGCCACCAGTAATCGTCGCCATTTATTGCCCGAATTTATGCATGAAAATATGCCACTGCGTAAAGTGGATGTACCGCAATACACCGAGCTACACCCGCAAGAAGCGATTGAAGAAAAAATTTCGCTGTCAGATCGGTTTGGTTTATGGCTGTCGTTTTATCCTATGGATCAACAGCTGTATTTACAGATTGTGGAGCATTATATTGTGCAAGCCAATTTACCTTATAACGACACGGTACGCAGTGCGAGTCTGCAATGGAGTCAGGCTCGCGGGCAGCGCTCAGGGCGTGCGGCGTATCAGTTCTCTAAGCACTGGATTGGTTCAGAAAGCCTAGCGCAATACACCAATCAATCCGAATCAGCCAAATAATAAGCATCTTCCGACTTATTCAGATTCAATTCTACACAACGTAAAAAAGCCCAGTTCAACTGGGCTTTTTTTCCACTAAAACCAATTAAGCAGTGGTTTCAGCTGGTACTTTTGCATAGCTTACGCCGCACATTTGTTCAGCAATACGCAATACTTGGCAGCTATAGCCGACTTCGTTATCGTACCAAACATAAGCCGTTAAACGCGTACCTGAAGTAATGGTCGCTTGCGCATCAAATACACCCGCAGTACGCGAACCAATAAAGTCGCTTGAAACCACTTCGGTCGAGTTAGTATAACCAATCTGACCTTGTAAGTTTGAATTGATCGAAATTTGACGAATGTATTCGTTCACTTCTTCACGATCAACTTCTTTCTCTAAGTTCAAGTTTAAAATAGCCAAAGATACGTTTGGTGTCGGTACACGCACCGAGTTACCAGTCAACTTACCCTTTAGACCTGGCAATGCTTTAGCAACCGCTTTAGCCGCACCTGTTTCGGTAATGACCATGTTCAAGGTTGCAGCACGACCACGACGATCTGCTTTATGGTAGTTGTCGATTAAGTTCTGGTCATTGGTAAATGAATGCACAGTTTCAACATGACCATTTAATACTTTGTATTTGTCATCTAAAACTTTTAATACTGGGGTAATAGCGTTAGTGGTACAGCTTGCAGCAGAGATGATTTGGTCTTCATCTAAAATATCACTATGGTTGACGCCATACACGACATTTTTCATTTCGCCTTTACTTGGTGCAGTCAATACCACACGTGCAACGCCTGCACATTTCAAGTGTTGGCTTAGGCCTTCAGCATCACGCCATTTACCTGTGTTATCAATCACTAGCGCATTTTCAATACCATAATCGGTATAGTTCACTTCGCTTGGGCTAGATGCATAAATCACTTTAATGAATTGACCATTGGCAATCAGTGCTTCATTTTCTTCATCTACAGAAATGGTACCCGCAAACGGACCATGAATTGAGTCACGGCGCAGTAAAGAAGCACGTTTTTCCAAGTCGCCGTCTGATGATTTACGCACCACAATCGCTTTTAAGTTTAAGCCACGACCTAAACCAGACTGGCTAATCATTAAACGCGCTAAAATACGACCAATACGACCAAAACCGTACAGCACGACATCGCGATGTGCCGATACAGTTGAATTGCCTTCAATTGGCGCAACCGCTTGTTTTACAAAAGCATTAATATCGCCGCCTTGGTTTTTATACGCAACCGCAAGTTTACCAATGTCTACTTCGGCAGAACCAATATTTTCAACGTTCATTAACGCTTCTAAAATTGGGAAAGTGTGAACCACTGAAAGTTCAACATCTAACATACGTGTTTGGCGATGCGATTTTAAAATTTGAATCACTGAACGGTTGATTAAAGAACGACCGTAAACAGAAACAACAATATTTTTCTCACGGTACAATTGACCAATAAACGCAATCATACGTTCCGCGATTTCTTCGCGGTTTTTCCAACGACCTTGGTGTTCTGCATGTAGGGCGATGATAGTGTCTTTGCTCACAAGATACGTCCTCTAATTGAATTTGATACTAAGCGTGAATTTTAACCGCCGTATTGTACTGGAAATATTGTCAATATTGAATCAAAAGCTGACCATCTGTGCGACGATTTTTTACAGATGTAGATTAAATTCATAAAATTGCTAAACTTATTTTTCTATTTTTAGCAAAATTTCTTTTGCTATCATCATAATAGAGTTACTTTTGTTGCGGCTCTGGACGATGCTCAGGATAAATGACATCACTTACATTATAACCTTGCGATTTAGCGTAATTTAAATAGTCATGAATTTGTTCTTTGGCAAGTTGTGGCGTCCGTGACAATATCCATAAATATTTACGACGAGGCTCTCCAACCAAAACGGTTTGATAGTCATCATCCAGCTTTAAAATCCAGTAATCTCCACGTCCTACAGGAATCCAACGTAGACCTTCAGGTAAAAAACTCACCCGTAATTTACTATTAAAGGGTGCATTGGCGATAAATGCTTCTCCGACACTTTGTTGTAAATTTCCTTCGGCGTCATAGCATTTGTTATCGACCACAATATTGCCATTTTCATTTAATGTATAGGTGGCTGTAATATCGTAGATACATTTACGCTCAAAATACATGGGCTTACGTGCCACTTCGTACCAAACACCCAAATATTTGTCTAACTCTACTTTTTCCGCAGCCACTAAGGGCTTGGGTTGAGCATAGACAGTCGAACCCGATAGTAACCCTGCAACAAGTGTTCCCCATAGTGCAACTTTTAGCAGTCGCTTCGTTGGTTTTTGGACATGATTTAAAAAGGACATACGCCATCCTCAGAATTGTTATAAGCCATCCAGCGTTCTATTTTGTTTCAAATACAACGCACAGTTTATAATTAACGATTTAAATGGTCTGTATGACTTTTGAAGATGACCGCGGGTCAAGATTGCAACATATGCGCCTTGAGTCTCATCATTTCATCTCGTAATCTTGCCGCTTGTTCAAACTGCAATTCTTTCGAAGCTTTGAGCATTTCTTTTTCCAGTTTGGCGATGTGCTTTGCAAACAGTTTAGGATCGGACACAATGTGCTGTTCATCGGCGCTCATCGCATTCGCTTGTTCGAGTATTTTATTGTCAATTTCGTCATCAGTCATGACCTCACCAGTATCAATATCTTTCGATACTTGGCGAACTGCACTGCGCGGTATAATGCCATGTAATTGATTAAATTCAATTTGTTTATTACGGCGGCGGTCGGTTTCATCTATGGCTTTGCGCATTGAATCGGTAATGCGGTCGGCATATAAAATCGCTTTACCTTTAACATTTCTTGCTGCACGTCCAATGGTTTGAATCAACGCACGTTCGGAACGCAAAAAGCCTTCTTTATCGGCATCTAAAATTGCCACCAAAGACACTTCGGGCATGTCCAAACCTTCACGCAATAAGTTAATGCCGACCAGCACATCATGCACACCCATGCGTAAATCATGGATAATTTTGACCCGCTCGACGGTGTCGATATCTGAATGTAAATACGCCACTTGCACGCCATATTCTTTTAAATACGAAGTTAAATCTTCTGCCATCCGCTTGGTTAAAGTGGTGACTAAAACACGCTCATTGTGCTGTTTGCGCAGATTAATTTCCGACAATACATCATCCACCTGCGTCAACACTGGACGCACTTCAATTTCAGGGTCAATCAAACCTGTAGGGCGCACCACTTGCTCGACGATTTGCTCAGATTTTTCCATTTCATAACGTGCCGGCGTAGCACTGACAAATACCGTAGTCGGAACAATCCGTTCCCATTCTTCAAAACGCATTGGGCGGTTATCTAACGCACTCGGCAAACGAAAACCATAATTGACCAAGTTTTCTTTGCGTGAACGGTCGCCTTTATACATTGCGCCAATTTGCGGCACAGTCACGTGTGATTCATCTATAATCAATAAGGCATCTTCAGGAATATAATCAAATAAAGTGGGTGGTGCTTCGCCTGCGGTGCGCCCCGATAAATGCCGTGAATAGTTTTCGATGCCGTTGGTATAACCCAACTGCTGCATCATTTCTAAATCGTAGCGGGTGCGTTGCTCAATACGCTGAGCCTCTAATAATTTGTCGTGTTCTTTAAAAAATTTAAGCCGATCTTTTAACTCATCTTTAATAGTATCTATGGCACGAGTTAAATGATCTTTCGGCGTCACATAATGGCTTTTGGGATAAATGGTAACACGTGGCACTTTGC
>SSHD01000157.1 GCA_008017255.1 Acinetobacter sp. | reverse complement strand
GCCAATTTGGACTGACTTTATGGCAAATTCACTCAAAGATACGCCATCGGCTTGGGTGCGTTTAGACAAAAATGCCAAAGGCCCACTGGTACGCGATCAACTCGCAATCGACAGCAGCGATGAGCAAACTGAAAATCAACATCATAGCTCTCCGCCTTTAGCACGTCCATTGTACCGTCCACCCGCAACAACACCTCAAGCAGCTGCGCGTTCAAGACAACAAGATTTTTCCGACTTACCTGCAAGTCCAGCAACAATGGAACAACAACGCACGCTGCAACCTGCCAACACCCTACCACCAACGATGGGCAATCCGGCACCACAAGATGCGTTGGAAAATTTAATCGACAATATTCAGTAACTCGGTATTTTTCCAAACAATGAATGCAAAACAGCCATCAATGTGATGGCTGTTTTTTTTGGAATAGATAAAGCTGAAAAATAGCGTTCACCGCAAAGTTCTGGTTTTGCTCCAGTGCGCTACGCCGCTCAGGATTGGCCTTATAGGCATAAGGCGTCATGGCAATCAAATTTTTTAAGGCTTGCTGATCTAACTGCAACGGTGCTTCTATAACTTGAGATTGTTTTAGCTCAAAGTGCGCTGCGAGTTGCTGCACAATTTTCTCTGGATCATGCAACGTCACCTGTTCAAATAACGCTTCACGCATTGCATATAAGTGTTTTGCCGCAGCAACTGCCACAATGAAATAGCCTTGATTTTTGAGTACTCGCACAATTTCCTGCTGTGGAATTGGGCTAAATAAACTGCTGCACACGTCAACGCTATGATCTTGCACCGGCAAGGTTGCGCCTGTTGCCACCACCCACGTCACATTACTATTGAGTTTGGCAGCGCGTTGCACCGCTGTTTTTGCAATATCCACACCTATGCACTGCTGACTATGTGCTTGCATGGCACTGGTGTAATAACCCTCACCACAGCCAATATCTAACACCGTAGTCGGCTTAAGCTCCTCCAGTAAAGCAACCACAGCTTGCTGCAAAGGTTGATAAAACCCAGTTTGCAGAAATTCACGTCGTGCCAAAACCGACTCAGGCGTATCACCAGGGGTTTTGCTATGCTTATGTTGCACCACATGCAAATTGACATAGCCTTGTTTCGCCCGGTCATAATGATGCCCTGCTGCACAGCGCCATGAGTTGGCATCGAGTTTCAAGGCTTGGCGGCACACTGGACACATCAACACATTCATTTATATCTCCACATAGCAAAAAAGCCGGTTTTCACCAGCTTTTTGTTTTGAATGATGGCATTAACGTAATTTTAAGGTCATCAAACCCAGTACCACCAAGAAAATCGTGATAATCCAGAAGCGAATCACCACTTGGGTTTCTTTCCAACCTTGTTTTTCGTAGTGATGGTGTAGCGGTGCCATCAAAAATACTCGTTTATTGCGCATGCGCAGCGAGCCGATTTGCAAAAATACCGACACCGCTTCCATCACAAATACCCCGCCCATAATCGCAAATACGATTTCCTGACGCACCATCACCGCAATGGTTCCAAGCATTGCACCCAGTGCCAAAGCGCCGACATCGCCCATAAACACTTGCGCAGGGTGGGCATTGTACCAAAGGAAAGCCAAACCAGCACCGATCATTGCCGAGCAAATCACTACCAGTTCTGAAGTGTATTTAACATAAGGAATATGCAAATAATTGGCAAAACGAACATCGCCAGATAAATAGGCAAATACCCCTAAACCTGCCGCCACCATCACAATCGGCATAATCGCCAAGCCATCTAAACCATCGGTCAGGTTCACCGCATTGGATGCACCATTAATCACCAAATAAGTAAAAAGAATAAAAGCCAACCCGTACGGCACCACCGAAAGTGGAATAGAAAGATTCTTAAAGAATGGAATCAGCAAATCCAACATATTGGCGGTTTGCAATGAGCTATCTTGTTGTTTGGCAATCACGTACAACGCAACCCCTGCACCTATAGACGCCACCGAAGTCCAAAAGAATTTTTTCCGTGCCGGCAAACCCGCATTGTCTTTATAGCGGACTTTAATCCAGTCATCGGCCCAACCCACAGCACCGAATACCACCATTACACCCAGTACAATCCATACATAAGGGTTAGATAAATCTGCCCACAATAAAGTACTCACCCCAATTGAAAGCAGAATAAGGATGCCGCCCATAGTCGGCGTACCCATCTTTTTGGCATGATTTTCAGGCGCAAAAGAACTGACCGCTTGACCGTACTTGAGTGCTTGTAACTTACGAATCATCACTGGGCCTAACACCAAACCAATGGTCAGCGCAGTAAGTAGGCTCAATAAAGAACGCAAGGTTAAATAACGAATAACCTGAAACGAGCTGTTATAGCCTGCCAATTGTTCAAATAACCATAACAACATTTAAATTTTCTCCATCAAAGCAGTCATCAGATTTTCCATGTGGGTATAACGCGACCCTTTAAAGAGGAAACTCATCGACTGGGGTTGATGCGTTTGAACCAAATTCATTAAAAACACCAGCGCCTCTGCCTGTGTGACAAAAGCATGTAAATTTGCGGCATGCGCCGAACCTTGCCGTGCGGCTTGGGCAAATTCACCGACCACCACCAACACATCTAAAGGCAATGCGGTTAAATCTCGACCTAAGTCATGGTGCTCTTGCCAACTGCTGTCGCCCAACTCGCCAATATCACCCATCACCATGACTTTCAGCCCCTGTTGCTGCAACAACACTTGGGCTGCGGCACGCATCGAGCTTGGATTGGCATTATAGGTATCATCAATAAAAAGATGCTGTTGATGCTGAATAAAGTTTAAACGCCCTTTAGCACCTTGCGCTTGTTCTAAACCTTGCACAATATCATCCAGTTCAACACCAATCGCCAAGGCAAACGCAGTGGCAGCAGCGGCATTTTGCACATTGTGCGCCCCTGCAAAAGGCAAAGTCACGGCGCGAGTACCCTGTGGTGTATGTAAGTTGAACTGCGCTGATTGTGCCTGTAGCTGTAGTTCGCTAGTAAATACATCACCACCATGACCAAAACTTAAAATATTTAAGCGCCCCTCTTGATTAAAGGGGGATTGAGGCAGATTTTCTACATGCTGACGAATGTTTGCTGCAAAATCATCATCGGCTGGAATAATTGCAGTGCCTTTTGGCAAGATGTGCGCATAAATTTCCGACTTAGCACAACAAATACCTTCACGCCCACCAAACTCACCCAAATGTGCTGTGCCGATATTTAAAATGCCCGCCACATGTGGCTGCACCAAATTTGAGGTGTAATCAATTTCACCTTGATGACTTGCACCGAGTTCCATCACCGCATACTGATGTTCTGCGCGCAATTCCAACAACATCATCGGCACACCGAGGTCATTGTTTAAATTGCCACGCGTAATCAGTGTCGGCGCTAAACGCGACAAAATACTACCTAACATTTCTTTGCAGGTGGTTTTACCACTGCTGCCCGTCAAGGCAATTACTTTGAGCTGTCGGTTTTGCTGTCGACGATACGCACCCAATTGTCCAAGTGCAATTCGAGTATCTTTGACCACCAGTTGCGCAATATCAGCATCTATAGCACGTTCAACAATGGCAATTTGACAGCCTTGTACTGCCACTTGTGCCACAAAATCATGTGCATCGAAGCGTTCGCCTTTGAGCGCAAGGAACACATCTCCCGCTTCGGCGTGACGTGAATCGGTCAAAATACGTTTAATTTCGCCCTGCGGCATCATCTGCTGATGCCATTCACCATGAGTCGCTTGTTGCAACTGTTGTGCCGTCCACGGCTCTAATGGCACGGTACTGGTGGTTGAGGTATGCATGTTTTTATTTACCTTATGGTCCTATTGCACAGGATAAGCTGAATCAATTGAATGTGGCTGTGCAGCAATCGCAGCTTGCACTTCGATTACATCATCAAACCAATGCCGCACCCCATCTATCTCTTGATAGTTTTCATGTCCTTTGCCTGCAATCAGTACAATATCACCGACTTTGGAATGTTGTACCACAAATTTGATGGCTTCACGACGGTCTTGAATTTGCTGCACGTTGTGCTCGGTAAGGTTTAGCCCTTGTTGCATATCGGCAAAAATTTGCTCAAGACTTTCTGTACGCGGATTATCCGACGTCAACAGCACCACATCGGCATGATCAAGCGCCGCTTGGGTCATAAGTGGACGTTTGCCACGATCACGGTCGCCACCACAACCAAACAGCACCCAAAGCTGCCCATTCACATGGCGTTTTAACGTGGTCAATACTTGAATAAGAGCATCTGGGGTATGCGCATAATCCACCACAAATAATCGTTCTGCATCGGCAATCACTTGCATACGACCTGGCGCGCCCTGTAGCTGCGGTACACACTGCACCAAATCTGCCAAATCAAAACCTGCATATTCAGCCGCAATCAAACTCGCCACTAAATTTTCCACATTAAACTGCCCCAGTAACGGACTGGCAACTGCATAAGTTCCGCTTGGGCTGACTAAGCGGAAACTTGCACCATTTAAGCTATAGTGCAAATCTGTGATGTGATAGTCTGCGCTGACTTGCGTCAGTGAATAGGTTAAAATTTTCGGTTGCGATGGATTGGCTTGGGCTGCAGCTAACATGATGTCTGCATGAGCATCATCCAAGTTAATCACCGCTACTTTTAGCGTTTTAAATTGGAACAGCAAGGCTTTGGCTTCAGCATACGCCTCTAAGGTACCGTGATAATCCAAGTGATCGCGGCTTAAATTGCTATACACCGCAATTTTGATGTCGCAACCCTGCAAGCGACCTTGTTCCAAACCATGTGAGCTGGCTTCAAGTGCCACAAACTGTGCGCCTTGCTGCGCGTAGTCGTGCAAGGCATTTTGCAGTTGCAACGCATCTAAAGTGGTATGAGTCGATGCGGTTAAGTTCGGCAAAATACCATTGCCTGTAGTCCCCATCACTGCACACGCCGCACCTTGCGCGCTAATCAGTTCTGCAATCAGCCGTGAAATGGTCGTTTTACCATTGGTGCCCGTGACTGCAATGGCACGTAACGGCGTGCCACCATATGCCAGTTGTAAATAGTGTTGTTGCCACGTACCCATCAAATAACGCACTTCTGGGCAGACCCATGCGTTTGCATGCGCTAATTCGACTTCACTAATCACCGCCAATGCACCTGCATCTAAGGCATTTTGGGCAAATTGGCGGGTTTTTTCTGGCTGGCTATAACTATTCAATGCAATAAAAATTTGCCCTGCTTGTAGCTTACGGCTATCTAGGCAAAAACCAGCAAACGGCTGGCTTGGCCAAGTGGCATCAATATGAATCGGGTGAATATGCTGAAAACTGATGGTCATAGCGTACCTACGAATTGGTTTTTTGCGTCGTATCGAGTGGCTTGTCTAAAGGCACATTCAGCAAGCGTAATGATTCTTGCATGATACGATTAAACACAGGTGCCGCAACCAAGCCACCATAGTAACGACCTTGCGGGTTCTCCACCACAATAATCATCGCCAAACGCGGGTCGCTAATCGGTGCTACCCCTGCAAATAAAGCACGATATTCATTACTTGAATAGCCTTTGCGGTCGGCACGTAACTTATGTGCAGTGCCGGTTTTACCTCCGACACGATAACCTGGTATATCGGCCTGGGTTGCCGTGCCGCCCGGTAGGGTAACTTTTTCCAACATCAACAACACCTGATCGGCGATTTTCGGATCAAGCACTTGCTTCCCTTCGGGTGCATGTTCCAGTTTATGCAGGCTTAAGGGCATTTCTACCCCATGATTGGCCAGGGTCGCATAGCCTTGTGCCAATTGTAAAATCGTGGCATTTAAGCCATAACCGTACGCCATAGTACCCAATTGCGACGGACTAAGTTTATCGCCAGAATACAACAAACCGGCACTTTCACCAGGGAATTTCACATCGGAACGATGCCCAAAACCAACACGGCGGAAGAAAGAGGGTATTGCATCTTTTGGTAATGCCAACGCCAGTTTTGCCGAGCCGACGTTAGAAGATTTCACCACAATACCCGTTAGAGTTAATGCACCATAGTTATGCGTATCGCGAATGGTATGCCAACCTAAACGCATGCTACCCGGCGAGGTATTGACGATGGTATTTGGCGTGTATTTACCACTTTCTAACGCGGCCGCCACGGTAAACGGTTTCATGGTCGAACCCGGTTCAAACATGTCAATTGCGCCACGGTTACGCATCGCATCTTTATTGGCAAGACCCTTTTTATCATTGGGGTTGTACGACGGCCAACTGGTCATGGCGACAATTTCACCAGTTTTGACATCCACCGCAATGGCAGATGCAGAACGCGCATTATTGGCTACGCCTGCCGCAGTCAGCTCACGGTACATAATGTATTGCAAGCGTGAATCAATACTCAGGGTAATATTTTCGCCCGATTCAACTTCTTTAATCACTTCGGATACTTTTAGCCGATTGCCTTTTTTATCGCGAATAATTTTTTGCTCGCCATCTAAGCCCGACAAGCGAGTATTCAGTTGCATCTCCAAGCCTTCAATCCCCTTGCCTTCACTATTGGTTAAACCAATAATTTGTGCATTGGGCTGTGGCTGTGGGTAATAGCGTTTATAGTTTTTTTCGGCGTACACGCCCTGAAAGTTACGTTCAACAATTAAATCGGCCTGTTGCGGCGGCACTTCTTTTTGCAACACCAAATAGCGTGAGCGGGCACGATCTTGCATTTGTTGTTTTAAATCTTTGCGATCCATACCGACTGCATCGGCCAACTCATCTAAATTTAAGTTTTTATCGGGCAATTGGCGTTTCAGTTTGCGATTATTCGGCTCTATTTTCAGTTGCGCGCTAATCTCATCATATTGTTTTTGCGCATCCCAATAATCTCTTGGGTCAATCACGATTTTCATAATTGGGGTGCTAATGGCCAACGGCACCCCATGCCGATCACTAATGACCCCACGCATGGCTTCTAAACGCTCGGTGCGTAAAATATTGGCATTGGCTTTATTTTGCAAAAAGTCTTTATTCACTACCTGCACATAAAACGCACGCGCAATCAGCACCACAAAGCACAGCAGCACCGTGCCCCACAGCAAATAAAAGCGCCACATATCCAAAGCAAGGGTTGGTCGTTCTGTAATGGACTGCTGTTTTTTTCGTACTGGTTTGCTTCGCTTTTCTGCCATACAGCGTGCCTTATTTGTCTTGCTCTGAAGTCGTCGGTATAGAAATCACAACGGTTTGTGCTGCCGGTGGTGAAAACATGCGTAATTGCGTGACTGCACGTGAACCTATTTGTGCAGTAGCACCAAAAGTTTGCTGCTCAATCAGCAAGCGCCCCCATTCTGCGTTAAGATCGTCTTTTTCACGCATATAGCTGCTTAATTCTCGATAATCATGTCGATATTCAAACACTTGAAACACGACAAGCATCGCACTTGCAAATACTAGCGCCACAAGTACAGCATAAACCAGCGCTTTTTTCAGTGTTTTTTTGCGCTCGGATACACCATTTATCACATCGTTATTGGGTTTGCTCATGCTAGGCCTTTTTGCTCTAAACGCTCTGCCACACGTAACCATGCACTACGCGAACGTGGGTTGGCTTTGACTTCTGCTTCACTGGCACGAATCCGCGCCACTTTTTTCAATCGTCTAGTATCCTGTTGTGCTTGCGGCATGCCCCAACCATGATCTTCTGCTAAAGTGGACTCTTTTTGAATAAATTGTTTAATCAGTCGATCTTCTAACGAGTGAAAGCTAATTACCGCCAATTGTCCTTTGGCTTTGAGCAATTCTACCGCTTGCGGCAAAAATATCTCAATATCTTCTAACTCTTTATTTATAGCAATGCGAATGGCTTGGAAAGTGCGCGTCGCGGCGTGCTTATGCTTTTCCCATTTCGGATGCGCCACTTTTACAATTTCCGCCAATTGTGCAGTGGTTTGTATTTCGCCTGCCAATTTAATCGCTTTGGCAATACGGCGGCTATAACGTTCTTCTCCATATTGATAAATAATATTGGCAAGCTGTTCTTCTTCTATTTTCAACAACCATTCTGCGGCGGTTGGCCCTTGCGAATTGTCCATGCGCATATCGAGCGGACCATTGTGCATAAAGCTAAAACCACGTTCAGCTTGATCGAGCTGTGGCGATGACACGCCCAAGTCCGCCATTATGCCATCGACCTGCAAGATGCCAATTTTGGCGAGTTCGCTTTGCATATCGGCAAAACTGGCGTGAATAATATGAAAGCGTGGGTCTTGTTGTGCCAATTGTTCTGCCACCGCAAGCGCTTGCGGGTCTTTATCGAAAGCATAGAGCTGTGCATTGGCATCCAATTTTGACAGCAACAACTGCGCATGTCCGCCACGCCCAAAGGTCGCATCGACATAAATACCTGTGTTGCGACCTGCCAGTACGCTGTCTACGGTTTCATGCAATAACACAGATATATGCGACATAAGAAATAAATCAACAGCTAAAAATTAACTGCACATTATCACCTTGTTTAATGCCAGCACCAAACGACTTTTTGTAGAGAATTCTTAAATTTTCATCAATAAACCCGTTTTAGCTTTTTTAATCAACAAAAAAGCAAATCTATCGTCAGATTTGTTTTTGGTATTGCGCTTAAACATTAAAGCGCCTTGATTTAGGGTTAGGGGTAATAATTTTCTCGCCTGCTTTAGTTAAGTCGTTCCAATCGCGCAGCTTTTTCGGGTTGCTTTTGCGTACCAAAAACACCACTGTAGAGGTATAAGGTGCGGAGTTGCTGTTAACTTGTTTTTGCCAATCGCTGTGAATTAATCCGGACTTGGCAATTTCATCAATATCATTGGCCAGTGCCAAAGTCACGACATCGGCGTGCAAACCATCTATCACCGATCGAGCTTGCTTGCCAGAACCACCATGTGATTGTTTAAAATCGACCTCTTGCCCTGTGCGCTGTTTCCAATACCG
>SSHD01000012.1 GCA_008017255.1 Acinetobacter sp. | reverse complement strand
GCTATAGACTGCACGTGCACGATAACTACCGCGCCCCGTAGTTTGGATTTTCAGTAATTCTTCTGGTGAGGTAATAATTTCGGCTTTGGTCGGTAAATCGGGTGCAGGAATATATTCTGCTAGTTTTTGATCGGTGGTTTCTGGGTTACGAATCAAGGCAATGGTGCCTTTAATGACTTCGCGCAGGTTATGCGGTGGAATATCGGTTGCCATACCGACCGCAATACCAGTGGTACCATTGAGCAAAATGTTAGGAATACGTGCTGGCAGGGTAATCGGTTCTTTCATTGAGCCGTCGAAGTTGTCTTGCCATTCGCTGGTGCCTTGACCCAGCTCACTGAGCAATAATTCGCTATAGGCAGACAGTTTGGCTTCGGTATAACGCATCGCCGCAAAAGATTTTGGATCATCGGGTGAACCCCAGTTGCCCTGACCTTCCACCAATGGATAGCGATAGCTAAACGGCTGTGCCATCAGCACCATCGCTTCATAACAGGCCGAGTCGCCATGTGGATGGTATTTACCCAGTACGTCACCTACGGTACGTGCCGATTTTTTCGGTTTGCCTGTCGACTTTAAGCCGAGCTCGCTCATGGCAAACACAATACGGCGTTGTACAGGTTTTAAACCATCACTGATATGCGGCAAAGCACGATCCATAATCACGTACATGGCATAGTTGAGGTAAGCCTGCTCGGTAAATTCGGCGACGGAACGGTTTTCTGTGGCTTGATGGGCAAGGCTGGTCATAGCAGCGAGTCATCCATAATCATTGTTATCTTTAATGCTTTGTATGCTAGGGCGTGAATAATCGGATGACAAGTGTTAGTTAAGGTTTATACGTCAAATGGTAGCTTAGGTGAAATATAAAATCTCAAAATCAAACTCCTTATGATTTACTCAACTTATCAGCAACTTAAAGCCACTAATGAGACACTTATCTCATCTCACTTTAAACGCATTTTTTATAAAATATTTCTTATTATTTAAATAAATCAATGCTCATCAGTTGAAGAAGCCGATTCAGCATCATCTTCTTTATAAATAAATTTCGGCATTTCTAAACCAAAATAAATCGCAATCAAACGCAAAGTAAAACCAAAAATGAGTGTAAAAATAACGGTTAAGTCATGTGGTAGGCCCACCTCAACGCAGACCCAATAACAAATGACCGATACAAAAGAAATACTGGCATACAGCTCACGGCGGAAAATCAGCGGTACGTCATTACACAAAATATCGCGCAGAATACCGCCCGACACCCCTGTTAGCACCCCTGCTACCGCAGACACCACAAAGCCATGCCCCATCGCTAAAGCAATTTGACAACCAATAATGGTAAAACCAATCAAACCTAAAGCATCGAGTACCAAAAATACATTGCGTAGTTGACGCATCCATTTGGCAATAACAATGGTGAAAAATGCCGCAGCACAGGTCAGTACTAAGTATTCTGGATGTTTCACCCAAGTGAGCGGATAATGCCCCAACAATACGTCGCGCACCGAACCACCACCCAATGCCGTGACACAGGCAATCAGCACCACACCAAACCAGTCCATACTGCGCCGTCCTGCGGAAAGCGCACCCGTCATGGCTTCTGCGGTTATGGCAATAATATAAATCACGGTCAGTAACATCTGCCTACACCTTTTTATCAGGCATTTAAGTAGCTGTTAGTTTAAGGTAAATTTAGATGAATTGTGCACAACATTGTTTAAATTTCTTGCCCGAACCGCAGATGCAAGGCTGCTTCATGGTGGTATGTATATTTAACGTCGGATCAAGGAAATACCACTGCTCGGCATGCTTCACAAAATGTGAAATTTCATGGTGAATATGCTGTTGTGTAGCAGCGTAGTAATGAGCTTTAAACTCAACCAAAGCATGGTTTTTATCGAGTTTCGGCTGATGTTGCAGCACTTCCAATTTTAGCCATTGATTGGACTCACTCCACTGGGTAATAGCAGCACGGTCTAAGAATGGCTGCTGCCCGATGGCGGTGGTGTGTAAAATATAGTCGATGTGTTGTAAGGCAAAGGCACTGTAACGTGACCGCATCAGCTGTTCTGCGTTTTGCGCCACTTGCTGTTTTAAATGTAAGGGCTGACAACAGCTTGCGTATTGCCCTTGCCCGCAGGGGCAATTTTGTGACGATGTCATTTCTATTTCTCAAATAAAATAGCCCTGAGCAATGTGATACTCAAGGCTATTTATCTCGGACTTAATTATTTCTCAGCAGGCTGCTCTTTGGCAATAATGCGCACTTTTTCAATTTTGTGCCCTTCCATCGTCACCACTTCAAAACAGTGTCCATTGGCTTCAATCATGTCACCATTTTCAGGCAAGCGCCCCAAGTGGAACAAGATATAACCTGACAACGTAGAGTATTCCTCGCTTTCATCCACCAAGTCTTGACCCAACAATAACGATACATGACGAATATCGGTTGAACCCTCTAATAGCATCGAGCCATCATCTAAACTTTCCGCACTGGCATCAAATTCATCTTCGTCTGGAAACTCACCGGCAATGGCTTCTAGCACATCAATTGGGGTAGCAATACCTTCTATAGAGCCATACTCATTCAGCACCACAGCCAATTGTAAAGGTGCCTGACGCAATTGCTCCATCACCATCAGCACTTGGGCATTTTCATGCACAATCACGGGTTCTCGTAAATGTTTGGTAAAATCAATCGTGCCGGTTTCAATGTATTCGTTCATCACTTTATGGGTCAGCACAATCCCTTCAATGTTATCTAGCTCGCCGCGTGCAATAATCAAACGTGAATGGGTCATTGCCATTAAACGCGCTTTAATTTCTGCTGGGTCGGCATCGAGGTCTAACCATTCTAGCTCTGGACGTGGGGTCATGACTGACTTGACAGGGCGTTCAGATAATCCTAAAACCCCTTGTACCAAGACACTGTGATACACGCCATTGTCTTCATCAAACACTTCTTTGGCATAGGCTTGGGTGGCGAGTACGTCTTCTACGTCTGGGTTTAGCGCTTCATTGCCATTGCCTTTATTGCCCAACATACGCAACACTGCCGACGCAGTGCGGTAGCGTAAATCGGTGGTGGTGACCAATTTTTCTTGATTGTGGCGCATGGTTTGATGAGCGATTTCCACCAATACCGAGAAACCAATGGCAGCGTATAAATATCCTTTTGGAATATGGAAACCAAAGCCTTCCACCACCAATGAGAAACCGATCATCATTAAAAAGCCAAGACACAGAATGACCACGGCTGGATGCTTATTGACAAAATCCATTAGCGGTTTGGCGGCTAACAGCATAATACCGACAGCGATAGTCACGGCAATCATCATCACCGACAAGTCTTTGACCATACCCACGGCGGTAATCACACTGTCGAGTGAGAACACCGCATCGAGCACCACAATTTGCACAATCACCATCCAGAACACGGCATGTACTGGATTTTCTTCTTTATGGGTGAGTTTGCCTTCTATGCGCTCATGTAGTTCGGTTGTGCCTTTAAATAACAAGAACACGCCCCCGAACAGTAAAATCAGGTCACGTCCTGAAAAGGGGTGCTCGAATATATAAAATAGCGGATCGGTTAAGGTCACCACCCAAGCAATCGATGCCAATAGCGCCAATCGCATCAGCAAGGCGAGGGACAAACCAATTTTACGTGCAGCGGCGCGTTGTTCTGGCGGTAATTTTTCTGCCAAAATTGCAATAAATACAAGGTTATCGATACCGAGTACAATTTCTAGCACCACCAAGGTGGCTAAACCAATCCATGCCGCAGGGTCAGACATCCATTCAAAAATCATGGCTGTGACTCCTGTGCAAAATGGACAAGCGCATGCTGAAGTTGCGGTTTTAAAAGGTCGGCAGAAATAGCCAAAACATTATTGTTAGAAAAATAGAACAAGGCGAAGTGACAACAACCACTACTCATAGAGGGACTTTAACTAATAAAAGGACTTTCAGTATAGGCAAGATTGCGCCGAAATTCATCTTTTTTATATAGATGATGTTTGCAATTTATTTCCAAAGCATCGCCACAATACCTCAAATCAAAATGCATAAAACGGTCATAAAACTGATTTAGCCTAGACAAGCACACTAAAAATGTTAAGGTGAAAATAAACAGAATGAATAGTGTATTGAGCATGACTGAAAACAGCAGCACCACACAAACCCTGATCGCAATTTATTGCGGTTCGCGTAGCGGCAATAACCCAATTTATAGCGATCAAGCGATTGCGTTGGCGCAGCAACTTGCCCAGCAAGGTTTTGGTATTGTGTATGGTGGCGCCAGTATTGGCTTGATGGGGCAAGTTGCTGAAACCGTACTGCAACACGGCGGAGAAGTGGTCGGGGTAATTCCTGAATTTATGTTGGACTATGAAATTGCCCACAACCAACTGACCGAGCTGCATATTGTGCCAAGTATGCACGAGCGCAAAGCCTTAATGGCAGAGCGAGCCAGTGCCTTTATTGCCTTAGCAGGAGGGCTAGGAACTTTTGAAGAAATCTTAGAAATTGCCACGTGGGGACAGCTCAATCAGCACCAAAAACCGATGATTATTTATAATGTGAATGGCTTTTTTGATCATTTGATTGCTCAACTCGACCACGCGGTTACAGAAGGTTTTTTACCGCTGCATCATCGGGCTAAACTGATGATTTGCGATAACTTGACGCAAATTTGCAATGTGCTGAATAACCTCAACAGTCCGACCCATATTGAAATGTAAACGCTGAATATAAAAAAGCGGCTCGATTGAGCCGCTTTACTCGGTGGCTTCTTATTTAAGTTTCACTTCAAAAATAGCAGTGGTACCGCTGACTTCATTGCCTACCAGCAATAATGGTTTGCCATTTGGTGAGTCTTTGGCTGCCACAAACACTAAGCCTTCAGGGCCTAAATCGCCCAATGCTGAGCCATGTCCTGCGGCAAATTCCGCTTCAGGATCTTTCGCAAAGTCTTCACGACTATTGAGATAGTCTTGATAAATTGGTTTTTTCGGGTTGCTAATGTCAAATACCATCACCCCACCAGTACGCTCTAGTCCAATAAAAGCAAAGGTCTTGTTGCCGATTTTGCCAATCGCAATCCCTTCAGGCTCTGGCCCTTTGGCATCGGAACGTGAGTCAAAGGCATCGCCTTCATCATGTCCGGTATTAAAGAAATCTTTCGCGGCAATGTTACGGCTTTTACCAAATTTAGCGCTATCGCTGCTTAGGAACTTCTCAAAGAAATCGCCTGAATCCCAGACTTTACTGCCATTCTCATCCCAAATGCTGAATGAACGTGCACCATAAGAATACAAGTTTTTATACATCAAACGGTTGCCCATTGGGTCTTTGACACCACTGGCGTTATACATGACTGGTGCCCCTGCGGCATCGGTTTCATAACCCATGGTCCAAGAAATGTTTAAGCGACCCAAATTGAAGTCAGCACGGCAGTCCCCTGGGTTGCCTACTGTTGCACCGCACCATGCAAAAGTGACTGGATCCAGCAATGCACCTGCAGCAAGCTGACGCAATTGTGGTGGCAAATCGTCATTGGCACGACGGTCAAAACCACTGCTATGGGTTAAATGCTTAACGCGAAATTCTTCCACAAAACCTTTGCTGGCATTACCCAACCAATACGCGTCATCATCTTCACCCCAAGCACGTGCATCACCTTCGTTGGCAGTCACCAAATACGTCTTGCCATCAGCGGCTTGGTAGCTACTGATTGAATCGGGCAAATACATGCCACGCACACCAGCTTTGCTGACGATATTGATTTTTTTGCTCTTAGTGCCAATACCGTCTTTCTCGCCTTCATCGGCGCTGTCCATGCTGTTGCCGAGTTTGATCTCGACCCCATTTTGCACCACTACATGACCGTTGTCGCTTAAGCCATGATCTTTATAGCCCAATGGCAAAATGTTAATCACTTTGGCGGTTGTTAAATCAATTTTTGCCAAAGCGTTATTTTCTTGTAGCGTCACCCAAGCAGTTTTGTTGTCGGCAGATACAGTAATGTATTCAGGTTCAAAATCTTGTGCTGCAGTGGTCAAATTATTTGCGCTATAGGCTTTGCTGTTGTCTTTTGGTCCGTAAATACGTACACCTTGCGTACGTAATACCGCCTCTTGACCATTAAAAGCTTTAAAGTCTGCGGTGCGCAGCACAGGTTTGCTCACATCACGTATGTCTATAATGCTGACCGTGCCTTCTGGGTCTAGGCTATAGTCATGGTTTGGCTCACCTTCATTGGCAACCAAAATGCTTTTGCCATCTGGGCTAAACACAATGTTATCTGGCTGTGCGCCAATTTGAATCGGTGCAGCGACTGGCTTGCTTAAATCACTGGCTTTGTATAGCAATACCCAACCATTATCGGTCTTATTGGCCGCTTGTACTGCCAAAGCCACCACACCATTTTTGACTGCCACACTGTTAATTTCTGAACCGGCAAATAGGCTGCGACTGCTGATTTCACCAATCAACACTGGCGCTTCTGGTTTAGACAGATTCAGTACGTCTACTGCACCTTTTTTAGCATTGACCACAAAGGCACGTTTGCTGGCGGCGTCGTAAGCTGGAATTTCAGCTGCACCTTCTGCAAATACACCAGTTTCAAAACGACTTAAATGAACCAACTCTATACTGGCCGGTGTCTGCTCAACTGCCTCTGGCTGTTGCTTGTCATCATCATTACACGCCACCAAACCCGCCGACAGCAGTGCGGTCAACAACACCGTATACTTAAATTGCATCATCATCCCCTAAAATTTTTGTAGGTTTCAATCTAGTATTTTGAGATGCAATTCCAATGACACTTTCATGGCAGTTTAATGACCGCTGGTTGACAATTTCGAGCTGTGTTTAGTCCCAACTTGTTTTAAACTAAAGCGGTTCTTACCTGCGCCAACCGCCATGACCACAACCACACATCAAGCCGTACAACCCGAATTTCGCTTATTGGTGTTATTGGTGTCGATTGGCTTTTTTATGCAAGCGCTAGACACCACCATCGTCAATACCGCCCTTGCGGCAATGGCGCAGCAACTACATGAAAATCCGCTGCAAATGCATAGCGTGGTGGTGGCTTATGTGCTGTCGGTTGCGGTGTGTATTCCGCTCAGTGGTTGGTTAGCAGACCGTTTTGGTATTCGCAATACTTATTTGGCTGCCATGATTATTTTTAGCTTGGCATCGCTCGGTTGTGGTGTGGCGCAAAATCTCGATCAACTGATTATTTTTCGAGTTCTACAAGGCATCGGCGGGGCATTCTTGATGCCTGTGGGTCGCTTAGCTTTACTCAAAATCATTCCACGTTCGCAGTTTCTTTCCGCCATGAGTTTAATGAGCCTTGCTGGTTTAATTGGCCCACTACTCGGCCCTGCTTTAGGTGGTTGGTTGGTGCAAGTCGCCACATGGCATTGGATTTTCTTTATTAACCTGCCAATGGGCGTGTTAGGCATTATCATGTGCCTAAAGGTTATGCCCAACCACACCGAACCGAGTGTCAAACCCTTTGATTTTAGCGGTTTTATTTTATTGATGATCGCAATGGTCGGGCTGAGTTTAGGTATAGAAAATATCGCTAAGCCACAATCTTCAATCTTGCTCAGTATGGGTTGTATTGCAGCAGGCATGATCGCAGCACTGAGCTATGCCTACCATGCGCATAGTCAGCAAAATGCGCTATTTCATAGCCGACTGTTCCGCTACAAAATCTATTCGATTGGCATTTTAGGCAACTTTTTTGCCCGTTTAGGCAGTAATGCGATTCCCTTTGTATTACCGCTCATGCTGCAAGTGGCGTTTGGTTTTGCACCGTTGCTGACTGGTTTAATGATGATTCCTTTGGTGTTGGGTGCTTTATGCTCCAAACCGATTATTCGTCCCATCATTCAGGCGGTCGGTTATCGGCGTTTTCTACTGGTCAATACTGTATTACTGGGCCTATGTATTGCCAGTTTTGCCTTAATGACCGCAAGCACCCCGTTGTGGTTAAAAGTGCTGCATCTGTTTATTTTCGGCACACTCAATTCATTGCAATTTGTCGGCATGAACACCCTAACGCTCAAAGATTTGCCACAGCAAGATGCCAGTAGCGGTAATAGTTTTTTGTCGATGATGATGATGCTGTCGATGAGTATTGGCGTGGCATTGGCAGGCACACTGATTAATGTGTTTAGCCAATATTTTAACCCTGCGTCTATCAGCACAGCATTTCACGCCACACTGCTTACGCTTGGTGCCATGAACATCATCACCGCATGGATATTTTGGCAGATTCCAGCAGAAACGGCGGATTGATCTACATAGCATCCACCCGCAAATCACGTTATGATATTTTTTTAAATCGTTTTAAATACCTCATGGCAAAGTCAAAACAACACCCGCTCAGCAAACGCTACAACACCTATATCAGTCTTGGCTTGACGAGTGTGATGGGGATTTTGAGCTATTTCGGCCTGTTCTATCAGCAACAAGCGGTGGCGCAAGATTATCCCATTCGTGGTTTTGACGTGTCGCACCATCAAGGCGACATTCATTGGAATAAAATTTCACCACAGCGCTATCAGTTTGTGTATTTGAAAGCCACCGAAGGCGGCGACTTTAAAGACCGAAATTTTCAGCACAATTGGCTCAAAGCCCGCGAGCAAGGCTTGCATGTCGGTGCCTATCATTTCTATCGCCTATGCCGCGATGGTGCGGTGCAAGCGGATAATTTTATTGCCACCGTACCCAATAAAGCCAATGCCTTACCACCAGTGATTGACCTCGAATATGACAGCAATTGCATCAACACCTATAGCAAAGAGCAATTGCTGAAAGAAATTCAAGTCATGCACGACCGCTTGCAGCAGCACTATGGCAAGCAGCCAATATTTTATATTTCCAAGCGTTTTTATCATATTGTGGTGATGGGTCATTTTCAAAACACACCATTATGGGTCAGAGATTACGATGCCAAACCACAACTGAAAGATGGCCGCGCTTGGATGTTTTGGCAACACAGCAGCCAAGGCAAAATTGAGGGTATTGCCAAGCCAGTCGATTTAAATGTCTATGCCGAATCGCCGAAACAATGGCGCTTGTTTCTACAACAACAAGGTATTGGTGATGCCCAATAAGCTGCGTAAAATCATCCATATCGACATGGATGCTTTTTATGCCTCGGTCGAGTTGAAAGACCGTCCCGAGCTGCAAGATTTACCGGTGGTGATTTCATCGCACCATCCACGAGCGGTGATTGCCGCCGCCTCTTATCCTGCGCGGCGCTTTGGTTTACGCTCTGCCATGTCGATGGGTCAAGCCAAAAAACTTTGTCCGCAGCTGGTGGTGATTGAACCGAATTTTGACAAATATCGGGCGGTATCACAGAACGTTCATCAAATTTTTCAGCAATATACTGCGCTCATTGAACCACTGTCTTTAGATGAAGCCTATTTAGATGTCACTGAAAACCTAAAGAACATCGCCAGCGCCACCGAAGTGGCACGCCAAATTCGCGCCGATATTTTCGCTACAACTGGATTGACCGCTTCGGCAGGTGTGGCACCGAATAAATTTTTGGCGAAAATTGCTTCCGATTGGAACAAACCCAATGGTCAATTTGTAATTAAACCGACACAAGTTTTAGACTTTATCCAAACCTTGCCGCTAAGCAAAATTCCTGGTGTGGGCCGTGTCACGCAACAAAAATTGCAGCAACTCAATTTACATACCCTCGGCGACGTACAAGGGCTTGCAGAACAGGTGCTGACGCAGCACTTTGGCAAATATGGCAAGCAACTGTATTTATATGCGCAAGGGATTGATGAACGCCCAGTAAAAGCCGAACGTGAACGGCAGCAAATTTCTAAAGAAATCACTTTCGATCAAGACTATACCCTGCAACAATGCGAAACTGCATGGCAGCCACTGGCAGCACAAGTCTGGCACAGCCTCAGCCGTAAACAGCTCACTGCACGTGGGGTAACGGTCAAACTTAAACTAAAGAATTTTCAAGTCTTACAACACAGTAAAAGTTTTAAACATGCGCTTCAAACACAACGACAACTCGAGCAAGTGCTACAACAATTATTGACTGAACTGCATATTGCGCCACACTTACAATTTCGACTAGTTGGGGTGGGCGTGTATCAATTACAAACGGCACAGCAACAGCCGCAACTTTGCTTATGGTAGTGTGGTTTTTTTACTCAACTATATGGTGCGCGTTTAAAATTCGCTTTGCTTTTGATGTGCTTTTCAGTACGCTAAGCAGCGCAACGACATTATCCCTGTTTTGCTGCTGCTAAAGAAAACCTCGCTTTTAGCTTCTTGTTCCTGTAGTTGGCGTGACGATCAAATCCGAAGATTACAGGGCGCTTTATTATTTCCCCACTATAAAATTTCCGATACTGCTTTTCTCTGTCACAACTTCAGTTAAACTCATTGCATAAAATTAGAGAATTACCCATTACGATCTTGTTATGAATCAAAAACAAATCCTTTACGTTGAAGATGAAGCTGCTATTGTTCTCCCCTTACGCTATGCCCTTGAGCGTGAAGGCTGGCAGGTCAGTTGGGCCAATACAGGTACGCAAGCACTGCAATTACTTGCACAACAAAGTTTTGATTTTATTATTTTAGATGTCGGCTTACCCGACCTGAATGGTTTTGAAGTGTGCAAACAACTTCGGCAAAAGTATCAAACACCGTTACTGTTTTTAACTGCACGCGATGACGAAATTGATCGCGTGGTCGGTTTAGAAATTGGTGCCGATGATTATTGCAGCAAGCCATTTAGTGCGCGTGAAATTGTGGCAAGAGTTAAAGCCATTTGGCGCAGAATGGAAGTCCAAACCCAAAATATTCCGCCACAACCACCAATAATTCAAACAGAAGGGATTGTACAATCGGCACCATGGACATGTAATCCGCAATCTCTACAAATTCAATATCATGGGCATACACTACAACTGACCCGTTATGAATATCACTTGTTATTGTTGCTCATTCAGCATCCTGAACAAGTGTTTAGCCGTCAACAACTCATGGATCATATTTGGGAGCATCCTGAGCATAGTTTAGAGCGCACTGTCGATACGCATATCAAAAGTTTAAGACACAAGCTAAAACAAATTAACACCAATGATGACCCAATTCGGACGCATCGTGGTTTTGGCTATAGTTTGATTAAACTCTAACTGAGAGCACAATCCTGCTCTTTCATTTTGATCTCCGTTGCAAGAGTATTGTCTGAATAATAATATTTCAGGTTGATTTGTGCGCCTTTATCCAAGAGTTCTTTCATTCGAGAATCTGCACAAATTCCTTTTATAACATGTGGAACCGCATTAATTTCCATCCACTCTGCTGTAAAATCGTCTGAGGTGAAATGAATTAATCGGTAAGTGATCGTAAGCTCTTTGTCTTTTGCCGTTATACTTTCGAAGTTTGTTTCTCTATCAATTTTCATAGGTAAATTTTTTGTCATCATTTTTGCCCCTAAGGACAACTGTAGAGCCAAATCGTCTTTAACACCGTCTTTGCATAGATTTTGTGGCGCTACCGTAAAGTATTCTTCTGTAATATATAACTTTTTATCAGGTTTTCTTGACACAACCATATAGTAGTCGTTATC
>SSHD01000022.1 GCA_008017255.1 Acinetobacter sp. | reverse complement strand
TGATATTCAAGCGTCGCAAAGGTTTTCGGTGCGCTTGGCATCGTATTGCCGCTGTAGTCTAAAACAGTAGAGGGCTGAAACGCTCGATACTCGTGCTCGGCAACACTGCCAGACAGTTTTAAGCGTTGTGCATAGCTATCGCTGATGTTCCAAGTTGTGCCAATTTCTATCCCTTGATGCAAAGTTTTGCCAGTGTTGCGTGGCTCTCGGGTGTTATCTGTTTTGGTGTAATTGATAATTTCATCTTCACCTTGCAAACGGTACAAGGTAATTTCAGCATCTAAGCGATCACCCAGTAGGTTAAAACGTAAACCTGCATCTATATTCTTGAAGTTGGCTTCGGTTAAATTTGGCGTGACCAAGTTGGCACCATATAAATTACTGACTTCAGGCGGCACAAAACCTTGTGACCAATTGCTGTAAACATCTATGTCAGGCGTTATATTCCAAACAAAACCGAGTTGTGGACTGGCTTTATGAAAATGACGTTTTTCATCTGGAGCACCTGTCACTTTAGAAGGAATAAGCTTATTGTCAAAGTCATAACTAATCCAGTCATAGCGAGCGCCACCGACTAAGTTTAAGTTTGGTAAAACTTGCCAATTGGCTTGAGCGTAGATGGCTTGGTTATGAATATCGACCTGATAATCACGCAGTAATTGACGTTGTTTAAACCCTGTATAAACACGTGTTTGGAGATCACGAAATACTTCAATGTCATTAGTTTTAGCTTGGTTGGGTGAATGTTCTGCCATCACGCCAAACGTAAATTTGAATGGATCAAAATGCGTAGAATGTTGGGCATTTAAACCATAAGACTGAAAAGCGTTGTAGGTGGTTTGACCGCTATAGCTTCCAGTCAGTTGGTTATTTATTTTATCGGCACGAATATTATAACTTGGGTTTTGCTCGGTGGTGTTGTCACGATAATACAGTGTCATTTGACTGTGTTGCTGATCATTCCAAGCATGTTTTAGTTGAGATGAAAGCCGTGTTGCATCGACCTGTCTATAGGTAAAAGTCTGATAGCTATAACCCGAACGTTTACTGTAGTCATTTGCATTTAAGCTGCCCGTCATATCGGCTTTTAAGTGATTATAGCTGACTATATTTTTGAGTTGTGTCGCATCGGAAAGTTGCCAATCATGCCTTAAAGTCAGGCTTTGTTTGTTGCTTTCGGCGTGGTCTTGCCAGCTATCGCCACGCTCACTGGCATAGCCAGACAGCCTTAAACCATGTTCACCATACTCAGTATCAAACGTATTTGATGCGCCCACATCCAAACGGCGATAACCCTCAGAGCTTGCACTTAGACCTAAATCTGCTGTTGGGGTTAAACTCGGTGCTTTGGTGAGGAAATTAATGGTGCCACCAATGGCATTGCTGCCATATAAGCTACTGGCAGGGCCACGTAAAATTTCAATACTATCTATACCGGCTAAATTGACCTCGTACAGCGCATTGTGATTAAACACACCAACAGGGCGTACCGACAGTCCATCCTCTAAATATTGATATACCGCAGCGGTGGTCATGGGTTGCCGTATCGACATCATGTGCTGTTCATTGCCCAAGTCATTCATCAACACACCTGGGGTTTGATTGACTAACTGACCAATAAAAGTGGCACGTTTGACTTCTATATCTTGTGCGGTGATTTTGCTAATCGCAGCAGGCGTGTTATTGAGGGACTCGCCCTCACGACTCGCTGTCACCACAATGGTTGCAAGCGTTTTGATTTCATCTTGCGAGTTGGTATCGGCTAATGCGAAGGAGCTACAGGTAATTGACAGGCATGCTGCCGTTAAGACAGACAAACGAAATTGAGTATGCATATTTCAACTCTATAAAAAGCAATAAGCGATGCTGTACCACAGCTATGCGCTGAGTACGATAAACTTCTTTCATACCCCCTTGAGTTCCCCCTTATGAAGGGGGAATTTATAGGGGTATAAATAACTTGTGAAAGAAGTCATTTAGTAAAATTTGCGATTTATAGAGCGAGTGGTGGGGCTTGTTTGATTGGTAAAATATAGAAAATTCGTGTCAGATAAAGCTCATCTTTCCAAGAAGCACAAAGACAACGTACACGCCCAAACCAAGCCAGTAAAACAATAAAAATACAGGCGAGTAGTGGAATAATCACCGCATCATCTAAGCCATAATTACACAGCGGACAATGCTTCATAATTTGCGCGGCGAGGGCGAAAACTTCTTGTTCGTGGGCGCTCAGTTGCGTAGTTTTGCTGTCTTGCAGATGCTGCTGATGCATGTCGTGCATGGCATGTTGATGATGACTCATGTGCGCATGTGACATCTGCATACTATTTTTGATTTCTGTGACTTGGCAATGCGTTTGCATAGCGTACAGCGTAGGAGCAATACCCGTATGAACCATCGTGGGAAGTAAGATATGCCACAGTAAACACAGCAATGTGACCGCACCGAATAGGGTACGCCACTTAAGCAAGTGTTGACGGAAACTGGGCTTCATATCCACGATACAGCAGAGGAAAAAGATGCCCGCAGTATAATGAATAATGCCAAACAGTTCAAAATAAAACAGGCTCTAAAAAGAGCCTGTTATATATTTAGTCGATAATTAACGCTTTGGCAATACGTCTTTCAATGCTTCGTGCATTTCTAACAAGGCTTTTTCAGTGGTTTCCCAGTCAATACAGCCATCGGTCACTGATTGACCATAAACAAGATCATCCAGATTTTCAGGAATATCTTGACGACCACCTTTTAAGTGGCTTTCAACCATTATGCCAACAATAGACTTATTACCATCTAAAATTTGCTCGGTTATGTTTTTCAGTACTAACGGCTGTAAGTATGGGTCTTTGTTTGAGTTGGCATGACTGGTATCAATCATAATTTTATTACTGACTTTGGCTTTGGCAAGAGCCGCTTCAGCTTCGGCAACAGAAGAAGCATCATAGTTTGGTTTGCCATTGCCACCACGTAACACCACGTGTGCATAAGGATTACCTTTGGTATTGATAATGGCAACTTGGCCATTTTCATTTAATCCTAGAAAGCTATGACCGTGTTTAACCGATTGCATGGCATTGGTTGCGACAGTTAAACCACCATCGGTACCATTTTTAAAACCAACAGGAGATGACAAGCCAGATGACATTTCACGGTGGGTTTGGCTTTCAGTGGTACGTGCGCCAATAGCCGACCATGAAATTAAATCTTGATAATACTGCGGCGAGTTTGGATCGAGTGCTTCAGTTGCGCAAGGCAAGCCTTTTTCATTTAGCTCGAGTAACAACTGGCGACCAATATGCAAACCTTTTTCAATATGAAAAGAATCATCCATATCTGGGTCGTTAATTAAGCCTTTCCAGCCCACAGTGGTACGTGGTTTTTCAAAATACACACGCATAATCAAATACAAAGTATCTTTTACTTTTTCGCTTAGTTCTTTTAAACGGTCTGCATATTCATGTGCCGCTTTGGTGTCGTGAATTGAACATGGGCCAATCACCACAAACAAACGTTTGTCGCTGCCATCTAAAATATTACGAACGGTTGCACGACCTTGTAATACCGTTTGCGAAGAAACTTCAGCTAAAGGAAGTTCACTTTTCAGCTTCGCTGGGGTAATTAAAGTTTGAATGCTTTTAATATTAAGGTCGTCGATCTCTGCTTGAGAAACTGGATTTGACTGTAGAGTATTCATTGCTGCCACAAAATTCATCAAAAGAAAGGGGTATTTTGCTTGAGAATATAGCATGAAATGCCGATCAATTGCCTAGCCTTTATGAGACTTCTTTTATAACGCGTTGTAGATAATTACGAATAAAAGAAATCTAGGCTAATTTGACTAAAAAATCGGCATTTTCGGCTTAAACCAAGTGCTTAGACGCGCTGGTTTGTTGAATGTACATCACTTGCGCTGTTTCAACTGGCTTCGGTTTGGCTTTAATTGGGTTCACAATAAAGTTGATACCCAGTGCAAATAAGGTCACACCTAAGATTTTACGAATGAAATGTTCAGGCATGTGTGAGCTAATGAGCGTACCAATAATAATGGCAGGAATAGAACCAACCAATAACCATCCCAATAAATGAAAATCGACATTACCGGTAGACATGTGGCTTAAACCTGCCACCGCAGTCAATAATACTGCATGCACGACATCTGAACCGATAATACGAATCATCGGTAAATTGGGGAACATTAGCACCAACGCCATAATACCGAATGCACCTGCACCCACTGAAGAAAGCGTCACAAATACGCCTAATACCGCTCCCATAATCCAAATATACAGGCGTTTATGCTGTAGCGCATGTTGCTCGCTTTCCATATTGGCTTGTTCACGATTGCGAAAACGGTCAAAAAACTTCTCGATTTGGGCACGGAAAACAATAGAAATGCCCGTTAAAGTCAGCATAAAGCCCAATACCATAGTTAGTACCGCTTTATAGTGGGTCGATTGACTTAAATAATTATCAAGCACCCAAGAGGTTGCGAGTGAGGCGGGAATACTGCCCAAAGTCAACCAAATCACAATCGGCCAAACAATATTGAGTTTTTTCGCATGTACCATCGAACCACAAAACTTTGAAATAGAGGCATAGAGCAAGTCAGTACCAATGGCAATATGCGGCTCAATTTTAAATAAACTAATTAAAATTGGAGTCATGAGCGAACCACCACCGACCCCTGTAATACCCACACAGAAGCCAACCAATACACCCGCTAAAATAAATTCGATAGGACCAAACATCAACAATATGCCTAAATATGCTAAAACAGGCATATGTTATGCTTTTTTTAGATAAACCGTTGTGATGAATTTCGATTTACTTATTCCAAAAACAGCTAAAGCAACAATACTCAACCATTTTCCCATGCCTGATTATTGCTTTTTAGGCATGGCTTGCGCTATGTTCAGTAGATGAAAGGGATGTGTATTCATTAGATGAATGTTTTTAGATTGATTCGCATAGTCATATTTTTGCTCATTACTGTATGTTTTACAGTAAATAGCTTTGCTATGACTTTTTCGATGAATTCAATTCAAATGAATACTGAATCTTATCAACACGATGTTATGCTTCACTGTAAAACGAACAAGGTGATTGAGCAGGATTCAATACAAAAAAATAAATTTGACCACTCTATTTGTCAAAAAAGGCTTTGTTGTGTTGCGATTATTTCAGAACCAAATGTTCAGTCCTCAAATGATTTTTTACCGTTGTTGCATCCTTTATTTCTTGATTATAAAAATCAACTTACGATAGGCATTTTAAATCCGCCATATCGTCCTCCCAAAGCATAATTTTTTTTAGAAATTTTGTTAATTTTTATTTTATTTATTAAAAGGATACCGTTATGTTAAATTTAAAATCATTATGCTTAGCTAGCTTATTAATGGCAATGGCTGCACCTGCTTTTGCTATGGGCGATTGCTGTAAAGAAGCCGCAGACAAAAAAGCCTGCTGCGAAAAAATGAAATGTTGTGAAGACAAAGAAAAAGCTGCATCAGATGCAGCTGAAGCTGGTGTTGAAGATCACAGCGGTCACGCACATTAATCTTTAATCATCTAAGCCATCGCTATTCACGGCACATGTCGTGAATAGCGATCTCGTTTTTCTGTTTTATATCCACCTGTAAAAATCTCTCAACATAAAAGCAATAAAAACCGCATTTATCTATCATTAAATCAACAATGTATTGTCTAGTTTCAGTCGATTCGATGTAAAATCATTCTGTTAAAATCTTTTTCAATCGTTGAATGGGGCATTGGTCTTGTTAAAGCAAAAACTCAGAATCGGCATTGTCGTGGGCGAAGTGTCTGGCGATACACTTGGTGTAAAACTGATGCGTAGTTTCCGCGAACAAGGGATTGATGTCGAATTTGAAGGCATTGGCGGCCCACAAATGATTGTTGAGGGTTTTCATAGTGATTATCCGATGGACATTTTATCGGTGATGGGCATAGTCGAAGTTCTAAAAGACCTAAAAAAATTATTTGCAGTCCGTGATGGCTTAATCGAGCGTTGGACAGAACGTCCAGTGGATATTTTTATTGGTATCGATGCCCCCGATTTTAATTTACGGTTATCTAAAAGCATTAAAGAAAAAAATTTACCAATTAAAACCGTGCAATATGTTAGTCCTTCGGTGTGGGCTTGGCGACAAAGCCGTGTATATGGCATTAAAAAATCGGTTGATTTGGTGTTGTGTTTATTTCCGTTTGAGAAGAATTTTTATCAAAATTTTGAGGTGAATGCGGCGTTTGTCGGTCATCCATTGGCAAAGCAACTTCCCCTTAAAAATCCAATTGCAGATGCAAAACTGCAGCTCGGTTTATCGGTACACAAAACGCATGTCGCATTGCTACCTGGCAGCCGTCGTGGTGAAATTGAACGTTTATTGCCTTTAGTGATTGATGCAGCCGCCATTTTGCATCAAAAACACCCAGAACTTGAATTTTTGATTCCAGCAATTAATGATGCGAGAAAACAACAAATTGAGCAGGGCATTCAAGCATTAGAAAGCAGCTTAAAAGCCAAAATTCATGTATTAGAAAATAGCGATGCCGAGTCCAAAATTGGACGTATGGTGATGAATGCCAGTGATATTGTTGCTTTGGCATCTGGCACAGCCACGCTAGAAGCCATGTTGTTGCATCGTCCGATGGTGACGTTCTACAAATTGAATTGGTTGACTTATATCGTTGTTAAGTTTTTGGTTAAAATTCCGTATTATTCTTTGCCGAATATTATTGCTGGCAAAAAAGTCATTCGAGAACTGATTCAAGCCGATGCTACACCAGAGCATCTAGCCGCAGAAATTGAAAGATTAATGGATTATGAAACCGCGCATATTCAAATGTTGCAACATCTGAGCATGCATAAGCAGCTCATTTCAGGCGATACAGAAGACCCAGTAAAGGTGATTTTAAATTGTTTACAGCCAAATCAGTGATAAAAAGGTGGCTATGAGCCACCTTTGGGTTTAGGTGCGTAAGATCAACTCATAACCTGTATATTTACGAATATTTATTACCCCAATATCAAGCAATAAATATTGACCTTTAATGCCATGTAATACGCCGCGGATTTTCGGGGTTTTATCTAAATTTAGTGATTTAATCTTTTCAGGATATTGATTGACTGGATAAATAAACTCGCGTGGTGTTTCATTTTCAAGAAACTCTAAGCCTTCATTAAATTCAAGATTTTGGCTGAACTCATCCCGAATGCTTTGAATTTTAGGCGCAAATGCTTCAATCATTTGATCACGCTGTTCAACGAGGTTTAAAGGTTCAGCTTCACCTTTCAGCAATTTACGCCAATCGGTTTTATCAGCGACTTGTGTGCCAAATAAAGTTTCTAAATGCCCAGATAAACGGCGAGATCCCACTTTTAATATTGGTAGCGCTTGGGTGGCACCTTGGTCTAGCCAACGCATTGGCATATTTTGCACACGAGTAATACCAATTTTTAAGGCACTGGAGTTGGCCAAATATACGATATGCGGTTGAAAGCACACCTGATGCGCAAACTCATCTTCACGGCATGTACCGAGATGATAATGACAAGTTTCAGGTTTCATAATGCACAAATCGCATTCAGCTTTGGTTTTAAAGCATTTAAAACAATGCCCTTGAGAATAAGACTTTGGCGTTTTCGCACCGCATGATGTGCAAACAATATTGCCAGTCCATTCAATCTCTAACGCTTGACCCAATACAAAAGGTAGATCAGTTTCTGAACGATCTAATATAAATTTATATTCAACATTTGCCTTGCTGGTTGATTGATCAGTTACACTAGGCGTTCTGAGTGCTGCCTGCATTTTATGGCAAATGCCTTGTAGTTCCATCAATACGTTCTCATCTTTTTTAATCAAGGGTTGCAGTTATGGCGGAGCAAAATGTTATCACGTCTATGCTAGACGATTTAAACAATGAACAGCCTATACATACGGCACTTTGTATTGGTCAGCATATTGAGCAACATGCTGCAATTCAATGGCATTATTTTAGCGTAACTGAGTTTTTAAATCTGCCATTTACCCAGCGTTATGACCTTGCTTTTGTATTATTTGATACCACCGATATGCAAAATATCAATGCCACACAAAAATCGCAATTACTGGTGAAGTTGCGTGACCTCATGGCTAAGCGGATTGTAGTAGTGAGCAGATTAGAAGACGAAAAATTACTGCGTTCACTCGGTTTTACTCAACTTATTGATAAAACTACCCATGACAGTAATTTTGCACTGTGGCAATTCAATATTTTGACTTATAAGCATGTGCCAGACTGGTTTAACGCTAAGTTTTGGGCAAACCCAGAAAACTGGAATAAATTTCGTTGGTAATTGCATCATCCTTAAATACGGGAATGCAAGCCAGATCACATCTGTAAAATTGCTTGCAAGTACTTGCAAAAATTAACAATTCAACTTTATTTTGCAGCGCCAAAGCAGCGTATGATTTTTGGATTCATTATTCAAAAAGGGGCAGCTTTGCCATGACAGATTTAAGTAATATCGTAGAAATGTTAGCAAAACAGGCTTTGGGCGGCCAGCAACAATCGGGACCATCCGCAGGCGGTTTGGGTGGCATTTTAGGCTCAGTATTGGGTCAAATGGGCGGACAAGCGCAAAACAACCAAACTCAGCAAGGCGGCTTAGGTGGCGTGCTTGGTTCGGTACTCGGCTCTTTAACTGGTGGTCAAAGCCCAACGAATGCCACTGGCGGCGGCAATAAATCGCAACTCTTGGTGATTGTATTACCTTTAGTTTTAGCATGGATTCAAAAACAAGGCGGCTTACAAGGCGCGTTGGATAAACTCAAGAATGCAGGACTCGCCAACCAAGTACAAAGTTGGGTCGATCCACAACAGCAAAATGCGCAAGATGTACCAGATCAAAACATTCAAAGTTTGTTTGATGATCAAGACATAGAGCAAGTCGCTCAACAAACACAAGCACCCAAACAGGCGATATATGGTGCAATTGCCGCCGTATTACCTCAGGTCATTGACTCACTCACCCCACAGGGCAACAGCACCAACCCACAAGAAGCCAATAACGATATTCAGCAAGTGTTAAATATGGTGGGTGGTTTTCTTAAATAAACCGTATGAAAAAAAATAAAAGGGCGTTAAGCCCTTTTATTTTTTGGAAGAATAGACCTCTTGCAAAACCCCCTATAGTTCCCCCTTGAGAAGGGGGAAAACAAAGGGGTAGTAAATATTTTTGCAAGAGGTCTAATATAACTTCAAATTAGAAGTTATATTCCATACCTAAACCGATAACAGTTTTCTTGTTGTTGTCTTCTTCCCAGTCAATTTTCTGTTGAGCAACAACACCATAAAACTTAGCTTGTTTGTTAATTTGGTAGTCAGCACCTACACCATACAAATCATTTTGGCGATCTTCCATGCCATCAACTTCTGTGGTAGCAGAAATATATTGAGCTTTTAGCTTCAGTGGAGTAGAACCAATTTTGTATGCAGCTGTTACGCCATAAGCATCTTCTTGTAAGCCTTTGAAACCAGTAACTGTGTCATCTGTTGGTTGAGCAGTTTGCCACAAAGCACCCAATACCAAACCATCAACACCCATAGGCGTGAAGTCTAAAGAACCCGTAACGCGAATCGCATCTGAATAGTAAGATTTAGCATCATAAGCATTGTACTTTGATGAAACAGCGAAGTTACCCGCTACTGCCGCAGTTAAGCCCATGTCTTTATTGTCATAAGTGATAGAAGTTGAAACACCATCACCAAAACCATCACGGCTGCCTTCTTGACCTTTAGTTGCGTTGTTTGTAGCTTCTTTCTCTTCACCTTGTTGGAACATGATGTTAAACGTTAAACCGCCAAGCAATTTTTTATCAGTTTCAAAACCAATTACGTCAGTTAAGCGATCTTCACCAACAAGAACTTTGGTCATATCTAGTTCTGTGTTGTCGTTAAAGATGTCTTGATTGTTACCTGCAGCAGTTTTAAAGTAAGAGTCAAATTGACCTACTTTTAATGTTCCAACACCAGCAGATTTAACACCTACAAAACGGTTACGGTTTTTAAAAGCATCACCATCGCCATCTGCGCCAATTTCCCATTCAGCTAAGTAAACTGCTGATAAGTTATCTGTTAATTTTTCTTCACCTTTCACACCCAAACGTGAAGCGTTTGAGTTTACTTTCACTACGCTTTCGTCTTTAAAATCATTGTTATCAATATTGTCTAAAGTTACACTCAGCTTACCATACAAAGTTGGTGCTGCTTGCGCTGCGGTCATGGTTAAAGTTGCTACTGATGCAGCAAGAAGCAATTTTTTCATTGAGATTTCTCCAAAACACTTTTTGTAAATGGCAGATGCCTAAGTTACTGTTAGGGCTTGGCTATGCGTTATACAATTAGTTACATAGTTCGCC
>SSHD01000066.1 GCA_008017255.1 Acinetobacter sp. | reverse complement strand
ATATCGCATATTGATACATTTCAGGGCTTAATTCTTGCCCTACAAAACTATTGGGCGGAGCAAGGCTGCGTCGTATTACAACCATATGATATGGAAATGGGTGCAGGGACATTCCACACTGCAACTTTCTTACGCGCATTAGGTCCAGAAACTTGGAACGCGGCTTATGTTCAACCATCACGTCGTCCTAAAGATGGTCGTTATGGTGAGAACCCAAACCGCTTACAACACTATTATCAGTTCCAAGTAGTGCTTAAGCCAAACCCTGACAATATCCAACAGCTTTATCTTGATTCGTTAAAAGCAATCGGCATTGATACGCTGACACACGACATCCGTTTCGTCGAAGATAACTGGGAATCTCCAACACTTGGCGCTTGGGGCTTAGGTTGGGAAGTTTGGCTCAATGGTATGGAAGTGACTCAATTCACTTACTTCCAACAAGTCGGCGGTGTTGAATGTTACCCAGTAACAGGTGAAATCACATACGGTTTAGAACGTCTTGCGATGTACCTGCAAGGTGTTGACTCGGTTTACGATCTGGTGTGGACTAAAGGCCAATTTGGCACTGTGACTTATGGTGATGTATTCCATCAAAATGAAGTTGAGCAATCGACTTATAACTTTGAATATGCCAATGTTGAAAAAATGTTTGAATTATTCGATTTCTATGAAGCGGAAGCAACTCGCTTAATGGAAGCTGAACTGCCACTCCCTGCCTATGAGCAAGTCATTAAAGCATCACATTGCTTTAACTTGTTGGATGCACGTGGCGCAATCTCGGTAACTGAACGTCAACGTTATATTTTACGTGTCCGTACTTTGGCGCGCTCTATTGCACAAAGTTATGTGGCTGCACGTGCGAAACTCGGTTTCCCAATGGCAGAACCACATTTGCGTGATGAAGTATTAGCGCAGTTAAAAGCACAGGTTGAAGCTGAAGCAGCACAAAACAAAGCCAATGCATAAATGGGAAAAAATCTGATTTAGGAAAATAAAATGCCAAGTGTTGTGATTGAAGTAAGACGTGAATATTCAACTGAACAAGAAATAGCAATCATTGATGCTGTTCAGTCTGCTTTAGTCCAACACTTTCAAATTCCTGAAAAAGACAAACATATCCGTTTTTTCGCTCATTTACCGCATCGTTTTGCCTGTCCACCACATCAAGATCAACCTGAGTTTTATACTCAAATTAGTATTGATGCATTTGCTGGACGTTCTGTGGATGCAAAGCGCAATCTTTATCAAGGGATTGTAAATAACCTTGAATTGCTCGGTATTCCACCAAAATATGTGACGATTATTATTCGAGATATTCCCTTAGAAAATTGGGGTATCCGTGGCGGTCAGGCAGCGTGTGATGTTGCATTAGGATTTAAGGTAGATGTTTAGATCATCTTGCTTATGACAGATAAATATTTTTAGAAGACATTTGAAATGACAGATACCGTCCTATTTGAATTGGGCTGTGAAGAACTTCCACCCAAAAGCTTAAAAACTTTACGCGATGCTTTGAAAGCAGAAACGGAAAAAGGTTTAAAAGATGCAGGCTTAAATTTCGTATCAATCGAAGCGTATGCTGCGCCACGTCGTTTGGCCTTAAAAATTGTTGATATTGCTGCGGCTCAGGCGGATAGCCAAAAACGTTTTGACGGCCCTGCAGTGCAAGCCGCTTATGATGCTGAAGGCAAACCGACCAAAGCACTTGAAGGCTTTATGCGTGGTCAAGGCATTACCGTTGATCAGCTTTCAACGTTCCAAGCAGGTAAAGTTGAAAAAGTTTGCTTCTTGAAAGATGTGAAAGGTCAAAGCCTTGATGCGTTACTGCCACAAATTTTACAAACTGCATTGGATAACTTACCAATCGCAAAACGTATGCGTTCAGCGGCAAGCCGTACTGAATTCGTACGTCCAGTAAAATGGGTGGTATTGCTGAAAGATGATCAAGTGATTGACGCAACCATTCAAGATCACAAAGCAGGGAATGTGACTTATGGTCATCGTTTCCATGCGCCTGAAGCTGTGACTTTGGCACATGCAAATGACTACTTGGCAACTTTAGAACAAGCCTATGTGGTTGCGAACTTTGAAAAACGTCAATCAACGATTCAAGATCAAGTGAAAAAGTTAGCTGATGAAGTCAATGCGACTGCGATTGTCCCAGCAGACTTACTTGATGAAGTGACAAGTCTGGTTGAATGGCCAGTTGCATTACGTGCGACTTTTGAAGCGCGTTATTTAGCTGTTCCACAAGAAGCCTTGATTACCACCATGCAGGACAACCAAAAGTATTTCTGTTTGATCAATGCTGAAGGTAAATTACAGCCTTACTTCATTACCGTTTCAAATATCGAGTCGAAAGATCCGATTCAAATTATTGAAGGTAATGAGAAAGTTGTACGCCCTCGTTTGTCAGATGCAGAATTCTTCTTCCTACAAGATCAAAAGCAACCGCTTGCATCTCGTAAAGAAAAACTCGCCAATATGGTATTCCAAGCGCAATTGGGCACACTTTGGGATAAATCAGAACGTATTGCTAAATTAGCTGTGGCATTGTCAGTAATTACGGGTTCAGATCCTGCGGATGCTGAGAAAGCAGCATTACTGGCGAAGTGCGACTTAACCTCTGAATTGGTGGGTGAATTCCCAGAACTTCAAGGGATTGCAGGCACTTACTATGCACGCCTTGAGGGTGAAAACAACGAAGTTGCCGAAGCTTTAGGTGAGCAGTATTTACCTAAATTTGCGGGTGATGTATTACCACAAACCAAGACAGGTACAACCATTGCGCTTGCAGATCGTTTAGATACTTTGGTTGGTATTTTCGGGATTGGTCAAGCGCCAACAGGTTCTAAAGACCCATTTGCATTACGTCGTTCTGCAATCGGTATCTTACGTTTGATCATTGAAAATGAACTCGATGTGACCATTGAAGAATTGGTTAACTTTGCGCTTCAAGGTTATGGCGACGTGGTTAAAGATCACGATAAAACGCGTGCCGATGCCGTTGCCTTTTTAGAAGGTCGTTACCGTGCTAAGTATGAAGACCAAGGCGTTGCGGTTGATGTGATTCAAGCCGTTCAAGCACTTGCACCAAAATCACCGCTTGATTTTGACAAGCGTGTGACTGCGGTGAATCATTTCCGTACTTTACCAGAAGCGGCTGCATTGGCTGCGGCAAACAAACGTGTGGCTAATATTCTTGCCAAAGAAGCAGCGCCGACTGGTGCGGTGGTTGAAGCGAACTTGGTTGAAGCGGCTGAAAAAGCATTGTATGCAGAGTTAGCTGCATTGACACCTGTGGTTCAGCCTTTACTAGCTGCACGTAACTACACCGAAGCGTTGTCTAAACTGGCTGCGCTTCGTGCGCCAATTGATGCGTTCTTTGAAGGTGTAATGGTCATGGCAGATGACGCTGAATTAAAAGCCAACCGTTTACGTTTATTGGCTCAGTTGCGTGATTTGTTTACCGCTGTGGCAGATGTGAGTGTGTTGCAGGGTTAATGTTAAGTCATTGATGAATATGATAGACCCTGCTATAAATTAGTGGGGTTTATTTTTAGAGGCAATAATGAGCAAACTTTCTCAACCACAGCGTGTATTTGAGCTATTAAAACAATCACCGTTAAAAAAATTTAAAGCACGAGAGATTGCCGAAGGAATTGTTACTTTATTTCCCGAAGATTATGTGGAAAAACGAAAAAACCCACGCTTCAAAACCGATGATGAGTTTATTAGTCAAGTGTTTGCTGAAATTGGCGCACACAAACATAGCATCCTAAAATTATCACCGTTTATTCATGTCCAAGATAAACCTAGACCTCGTGTATATTGGTACGACCCAAATCATCAAGCCGAACACTCTGAATCTTTTGCCAATGAAGAATTAACTTCAAACGAAAGTATAGAAGACGTTGAAATAAACCTCCCATTGATTAAATCAGGAAATTTATCCGAACATGATTTATACCCCCTACTGATTGAATTTTTAAAATTAGAACTCGGTTTATATTGCCTTAGAATTGATGAAAAGCGTTCTAAAAACTCTCGTGGAGAAAAAGGCAACCAGTGGTTACATCCAGATATTGTTGCCATGCAACCTTTAGATAAACACTGGCATGATTTGGTGAAAAGCTGTGTGAAACATGGCTCTGGTCAAAATGTGCGTTTATGGTCATTCGAAGTCAAAAAAGAACTCAACAGCTCGAATATCCGCAGTAGCTTTTTCCAAGCAGTCAGTAATTCGAGTTGGGCAAATGAGGGCTATCTCGTAGCAACATCTATTTCAACAAGTGAAGTCGAAGAAGAACTGCGAATGCTTTCAGCATTGCATGGCATTGGCGTGATTATACTTACCCCAGAAAACCCAACTGAAAGCGAAATTTTATTACCAGCCAAACGCAAACAAGAACCCGACTGGCAAACGATAAATCGGATTTTGATAGAAAATAGCGACTTTAAACATTTTATTGATTTAGTCGCAAATTACTTTCAGACAGGTCGCACCTATCAAGAAAATTGGAATAAATAAGGCATAGGACATTTGCCTACATTTAGCGATGTTAAAAGCAGGCAAATCGTCATTCTTGCGACTGATTCATACAAAGGACACCAAAGCACAACGGTTTACGCACTGTATCAATTCTACAGCATCTTCACACTTTAACTCCCTTGCACACTCAGCTATAAAACTCCGACTGCTTAAAATTGCTAAAGGACAGAAAAGATGCTAACGAAACGACAAACACTCTGTTTAAGCACTGCACTGCTTGCATCATCTTCACTATGGGCAATTGAACCAACCACTGCAACTACACCCAACCCAACAACTGAAAAAGCAATGCCTTATGGCGACAACCCAAGCCTTGCGCGTGTGCTGCTGTATAAAACTGGTCAAGGCTTGCAAAACTTAGGCAACGCAATACAAGGCGCATCTGAGCATAGCGCACAAAAAATGAGTCAATCTTGGCAAGAAGCCAAAAGCTATAGCGCCGAACAGTCGCAAGTGATACAAGCCAAAGCCGAACAAACCAAAGCAGCTGCCACCAAAAAATTACAACAAACTCAAGATGCCATACTCGGTACAACTGACGGCAATGTACCTATTGAGCGGCAAAATTTAAGTCCGTCATCTGCCGAATAAAATCCAACACGGCGCAGCAGCAGCTTGCATAGCACCGTATTGCACTTGGCTCATTTTCACGCCACACTGCACTCTATAAACATATCAAATCGGAAATTTTTACATGGCAAGTCATGCGTTTAAAACACTTTTTTTGACGTTAGTCACAAGTCTAGGCTTTAGCGCATGTAGCTTGCTGCCCTCGCAAACGGTATATCCGCTCACTACGCTACAGCAAGTGCAAAATATTGATGCAGAGCCAAAAGCCCAAGCCAACAGCGCCACACTTAGCCAATACAAAGACCGTTGTCGAATTCAATTTACGGGTTATTTTCATGGCGGTGAAAGCACCGAAACGTGGGAGTTTCAACAGCAGACGCTCAAGCGGGCATTTTCCGAAAGCTATCAATACGACCTCAGTAGCCCAATCCAAGCCGCAACGCAAAAACCTCGTGTAAATGCAGACTCGCGCTCCGTTACGGTGTTTGATATTCATCAGCCTGAAATTAAAAACAACTTTGCCAAACTGCAAAGCCATTTTAGCCCAAGCGCTTTGGCGCAATGTCAGTCCAAAGCCTAATGACGCAAGTCAATACGGCACACATTGTATTTGATTTTATGGGCTAAACTACGCAAGATCAGACCATGCCTTTTGCCGATTATTTTCCAAAAACATGCAATGAATAGTGTAGTTCATTGCTGAGTGAGTGTTTTTATCATGTCTAAATTTACCCGCCGCTCTGCCCTTGCTTGTCTTGTTAGCAGCGCCCTACTTTTAACGGCGTGCAATAAAGATCAGCCCGAACCTACGCAGTCAAAACAACAAACTCAGCCAAGCAATGGCGATGGTATTGGGCAACTGCAACAATTGCCGATTCAACCTTTTCCTGCCAACGCAAACGACGGACATGACATTGCAATTTTAGATGACTACGAGCGCCGTTTTACCGCAAGCAGCGATAGCATGCAGCTTGAATTGGAAAAAATGCAACAAGACAACACGCTCACACCAGAATTTGAACAACAACGCCTACAAGATAATGTGCAATCTGCACTCACCATGCTCAAAGCCCTCGAACTCAAAACCGAACAAGGGCGCTATATTCAAGGGTTGATGGCGGGTTATTGGGAGCAGCAAGGCGCTTTATTGTCAGGTGCAATCTCTAGCAACGACAGTGCAGAGCAAGTGAAGCAGTTGAACCTATACTTGCATGCACAAAACCAGTTGCAACACTGGCGCAGCGCACAAACAGCCGATACGCAAATGCAGTCTGAATAAGCTGCATCAATTAGATTTTTTGTTTTTCTAACCATTGAATTGAACTGACCCGAAACAACTCACATGCGCCATCGCCGATATCGCTGGCGCTAAGTGATGAAGTCCACTGCAAATCTTTATCGCGAATTTCCACCAACTCACCTTGCAGCCGCACCAAGTCGCCCCGTTTGACCTGTTGAATTTGCTTCGCAATGTCTGGATTGGCAGGAATAATGTGCATATTCGATACCATTTGCATGGCTTGCTGTGCCGGCACTGGTAGCTTGTCTATTTTCCAGTTTAAATAACGGTCGTATTGATTGACCGAAATACTACGCGCAATGTCAGGTCGGGCAAATAAGCCCCAACTCACCGCATAATCAATCGGCGAAAACTTGGCTTGCGCATCATCGGCATAGACTTTAGAGCCTAAAATACGAAAATTGCCATAAAACGGCTGTAACACTGCAATCGACTGATCTTTGACACTCGGCGCTAAACCTTTGGCAATATTATATTCTGCGCCCGCTGTTGACGCATGGCTGGGTGCCACGGCAGCCAATAAACAAAAACCAATCCAAAGTGCTGTGCGCATCTGTCCATCATCCTCAAAAATAAGGTTAAACCTAGCTTAAACTTAGCCTAGCAATTGATTCATGCTATGCCGAACAGCTGCAAAAAAGTACAGTTTTTAGTAACAATCCGCTGCACTTTGGTCATGTTTTTGTGGCAAGCTAGGGCATTATTTCACTCTGTGTCATACCACCGCTATGCTTTATCAATTTTATCAACGTCGTATTTTTCCGCATATACTCAATCAGGTCATGCAAACTGCCAGTTTAATGGATAAACGCCGTGAACTGTTATTACCGATTCAGGGCGAAATACTGGAGATTGGTTTTGGCACTGGGTTGAATATTGCATTTTATGGCAATGTCGATACCTTATACGCCCTCGAGCCAAATGCAGAAATTTATCATTTGGCAGCAGAACGAGTGCAACACGCACCTTTTTATGTCAAACACATACAAGCGGGTGTCGAAAAATTACCCTTTGCCGACAGCTCGGTCGATCATATTGTTTCGACTTGGACGCTGTGCAGCGTGGCAAAACTCGAGCCAGCCTTAGCTGAAATTTATCGGGTGCTCAAACCCAATGGAACACTGCATTTGGTCGAGCATGTCAAACACCCGAGTTCAGGTAAAATCCAAACCTTGCAAACGCTATTGACCCCTGTGCAAAAACGCCTTGCCGATGGTTGTCACCTCAATCGTGACATCGAAGCGCATTTGACAGAGGCTAAATTTAACTTTGTAGAAAAACGCTATTTTGATGCTGCGGGTATTCCAACTGTTGCGCAAACCATGCTATTTGCACGGCTGCAAAAGGCAGCGTTATAAATCATTCTTTTTAATTTTTTGCTTTGCTTCTTCCCTTGCGGGGCGGAACTTTCGGCACGCTGTGCCTCAGAATGGGGGCTTAAATGAATACCCCCTCTAAATCTCCCCCTTCGCATGGGGAGACTTCAAATCAAAACCAAGTAATTGCTACTCATCACCAAACTCGATACGCAAGGTTTCAAAACGAACCCGCCCCGCCTGCACTGCTTGCGCAATGGCTTGCTGCCCTTTGCTCAAGCGTGCGCCGCCACTTTTAATATCCAATAAAATCACTTCTATATCTTCGGCTGTACCATCACCATCTCGGAAGTCGGTATAGCCATCGAACACCACATAATCTACAGGGTCGCCTAAAAACTTGGCATCACTAGGCAAATAGCGGAACTCAGGTAGTATCGGCGCAAATTGTTCTGCCATTTTGCCTTTGAGCACCGCACGGCTGGTATTCACACTACGTTTTTGCGCATCTAACAGCGCTTGTTGATGCTCCAACTCCAGTTCGGCAATGTACTGCTGGTATTCCGCCTGAATGCGTCCATTACGGCTATTGGATAAAATCAGCGTGGTCATCACCACCCCAATACAGCCACCAATCAGCATCGCCAGCCAAATTGACATAACATTTTCCTGTGTTTGAATGTGGCTATTTAACTGCAAGCTGAAACATTTGTCATGTGTAACCTACACGGCGTAAAAAAATGCTAAGGTAACAGCCGAATACGAAACACTTGTGCAGCGCTTACGCCATGAAAACCATATTAATTGCAAACCAAAAAGGCGGTTGTGGCAAAACCATGACTGCAATCACCCTTGCCAGTGCCTTGTCGCAAAAAGGCTATAAAGTTGCATTGGCAGATGCCGATAACCAAAAGTCGTCTTTACAATGGTTAAAGCAACGTCCCGACTCGGTGGCGAGCATTCACAGTTTGGATTGGCGACATGAAAAATCCATTGGCGAAGCGCCAAAACACTTAGATTATTTGATTATTGATGCACCAGGTGCACTCTCAGGCGAGCATGCCGAGCAATTGGTTAGCGAAGCACATGCGATTGTTACGCCATTACAACCGTCATTTTTCGACATCGACAGTACTCGACGTTTTCTCAAGCATTTACAAGATATTAAACGCATCCGCAAAGGCAAAGTACAAATTTTACTGATTGCCAATCGAGTCAAACACAACAGTGCCAGCTCAAAAACCATTCAAGACTTTTTTAATAAAATTGAACATGAACCTGTGGCATGGATTGCCGAACGCAGTGCCTATGGCATGTTAGCCATGCAAGGCTTAACTGTGTTTGATAAACCACAAAAAAACTTTGTTAGCATACAAAACCAATGGCAGCCTGTGTTAAATCAATTGGTTGATGACCCGACAGAATGGTTCTAAACTGTTGCAAAGAATAGTTATTTTATGTTGATGCCAATTTTACTGCGCGACGTTTTCGGTTAATATCAAACTATAATTTAGCACTAGAGAAATACCATCGTGCAACAATACGCTCCCGTATTACAACGTGTTTTGCTGTTTGGACTGCTGTTTAT
>SSHD01000110.1 GCA_008017255.1 Acinetobacter sp. | reverse complement strand
TTGTAGATCAGCAAAATGCGAATGATCCACTATATAACGCAATGTCGACTGACTTTGACAACAATATTGCATTCCAAGCTGCTTCTGACTTGATTTTTAAAGGTTGTGAGCAACCATCTGGCTATACCGAGCCATTGTTGCACGCTGCACGTTTAAAACTTAAAGGTTATAAAGGTGACTAATTTCGATTAGTCCCCAGCATACTGCAAAGACCTTTCATAATGAAAGGTCTTTGTTTTTATGAGGCAAGAATACCCCCTCTCTTGCGCTAAGCAAAGCAGCGCTTTGCCTTAGCTCACCCTCTAAAAGGAGGAAACTTCAAAGCAAAAAAAGACTTCAATATGAAGTCTTTAGTTAACTAAGAAATAGAATTAACGCGCCAAATTTTTAAAAATATGTTTTAAAATTTCCATGGTTTTTTCTAGTTGCAATGGGGTTAAACCATCAAAAGATTGCTCTAAAATAACCGAAGTCAGGTCATTAATTTTCACCACCATTTTTTCGCCTTTATCGGTTAAATTGACTCGGGTAATACGACCATCATCTTGGCAGGAATAGGTTTCGATAAAGCCTTCATCTTTTAAACGATAGACAATTTTGGTGGTGGTGGACATTTTAGAAATGACCATGTCAGAAAGATCAGACACGCTAGCATGTGGTTTAACTTGTAAAGCCAATAAAATTCGACGGCGGGAATTATCTAAACCATATTTTTTTAGTACGTTGTCTATATTTTGAATGTACTGTGCATGAACTTGCGAAATCCAATAATAAGGAAAATCTTCGAGATTAAAGCTATCGTTTGTTGGTAGAAAACGCGCATATTTTTTTGACATTTTCTGTTTTTCCTATGTATGTGCGACTTAAAAAAGACAGCACTTCAATTGTTTAAAATGTCTAAAATTTAATCAACAAAAAAATTACAAGTTGAATTTTTACCATTTTATTCACAACAAATCTACTAAAAAACCACTGTGTAGTTAAACTTTTATCTGAATTTTGAAAATAGCTTACAATTCACATAAAATTAGGCTTGGTTCTAAGGCTTCATATATTGTTCCAGAGTAAGTGGTTTTTCAGCATTTACAATGCTGTGCCGTTGTAGAGCGGGGCGATTATAAAAAGAAATAACATCTTTTTACGTGGCATTTTCTAAAAAAATTATGTCTAATAAGTCATATAGGCATGATATAGAAGTATTTTTTTTATAAAAAATTGATGCAAGGGCGAGTGGATACAAATATTGGTATAGATTAAATGCTGAAACTAGAAGCCTTAATTTTTTTGCAAGTTCAAGTGAGATCAGTTCTATTTGCGCTGCGGCTGTCGCTAAATTACTTTCGCTGTGAATTAAATTTGATTAAAAAACAGCATATTTTTAATAAGAAAAACTAATAAATATGAAGTGAAAAGCACTTTATTTGTGCATTCTGAATTTAAACGAAAATTAAAAAAGCATCCAAATCGAATGACAGGTTTAGATGCTTAGTTGTTAAAATTCAAACCCACCATAGCAACTTTAAATCGCCAATTCGCGTTCTATGATTGACCATAATTTATGATGTGATTTTTTAAACATCAGCATGTGTCCAATTTGCTTATAGCCAAGCTGCTGCGGGTTGAGCTCAATAAACTTGGTTGGTGCGTTGGGATATAAACGCAATAAATCTTTGACATTTGCCCTTGTTGCAATTTCATCATCGGTTGCTGCAAATGCAGTAATTGGGCATTGAATGCTGGCATGGTAATCTTCAAAAATCGTTTTACCAATGGTATTGGTGACATAACCTGGCTTACTGCAAAACTCCGCCCATTGTTTGGCGACTTGTTTCGGCAGGTTTTCACCCATGCCGATGAATTGCGTTGCGCCATAACCTTTCACTAGGCTAGACAGCGGAAAAACCACGTTAAACATAACCGGTGCGAGCAGTTTGGTTTTACCTTTTAAATCTTTCACATGCCCAGTAGAGCCAGCAATGGCCAATACTTTGGCGACTTTTTGATAATTTGGTGTTATACCCAGTAGCTGTCCGCCGGCACTATGACCAATTATAATGACTTTTTCAGCTTGAGTGCGCGCCAATAGCGTGTCTATGGCGGCAGGAATATCTAACATGCCCCAATCAGCAATACTGGCAGTCGAATCTTTAATTTCACCGTGTAATGACTCGCCAATCCCACGGAAATCAAAACTTAATACCGCATAGCCTTGCTGATTTAACCACTCTGCAAAAGCATGATAAAACACTTTGGTAATACCAGTCGCAGGGCAGATTAAAACAGGGTATGGTTTGCTATGATTGTTTGCAGGATAAAATTGGGCGGCTAGTTTGTAGTTATCTTTACATTCAATCCAAAGCGATTCAAAAGTATTCATTGGGAGTTGCTCGTATAGTTGCATTACGATACTTTAACCGAGTGCCAAAAAGAAACCCGATATAATCGTGACTCAAAAGTCAATTTTTAGTTAAAATAAGGTAATAAAAACATCATATTGAGCTGGGGAAATAGATGCTGGTATTAACGACAGCCACGCAATGGGCAATTGTATTTAGTGGTATTTTTTTGTGGATTGGCATGCTGACTGGTGTGTGGAAATACCTGCAAATACGCCGTTCAGTACAAGGCAGAGCGCATTATTATGTCGATATTGCACACCGCAGTAGTTTGCTTTATGCCGCTGCCAGTTTGATTTTAGCGGTATTGAGTACCTTTAGCGTGTTGTCTGACTTTGTGGCGCTGGTATGTGTGCTTGCTAATTTATTTTATTTTGCTATGTCGGTGCTGATTTATATTGTGCATGGGCTGCTGCAAGACACCACCAATCAATTTACACAACCGCATCGACTCGGGAAGTTGACGCTGCCTGCGTGGTGTATGAGTGTGATGATGCTAAGCTTAATTGTGGCTGAACTGGGGGCGACGACGGTGTTGTTGCTTGGAACTATTTTTAAATTTATCTGATAAAAAATGGATGATTACTCATTCATTTTTTTATGCTTTTTTATTGCGTTTGGCATTTAACTGGCAGAATTTACGGTCTACAATCGCCCATGCGCAAAAGGCAAAAGAAACAATGAGGGCATAAGCAAAATATTCAGGTTTTAAATGACCTTTAATTGCGCCTTGAAGCAACAAAGTCATTAATAAAGCAAGTGTTGTAATGGCATAAACCATCATGTCGTTGGATTTTAAGTTGTTCATCAAGGCTTGCTTGTTGAAATGTAGTGATAACATCTTCATCCCTCCTTGTGCTGATGCCAACATGGGCATCATTTTATCAGTGCTATATTTTAGTTGTACTGCGATTTGAAGCAGATTTCAATACAGCTGCAAGGCTATTTTATTGCAAATCAATACGGAAATAATTGTGTGGTGAATGCTTTAGGTTTTTTATGTGAATGTGATCATGATTTTCATATTTAAGTGCAGTCATCATACTTGCACTAGCCTAGTGCTATGTAAAAAATATAAAATTTAACTGTCGATTAGTCGTAAAATGATTGAAGCAGATCGCCTTAGAGCGTACAAGTAATACATGATTTATGCAGGCTAAACACTGCACTGAAACAACCTATTATTTTATTTTGAGTGAAAGGAACATCTCGCATGCGAGCGTCTACTGTGACCCTTAAATCTGAACAAGATATTGAAAAATTGCGTATCTCAGGGCGTTTGGCGGCACAAGTATTAGAAATGATTGTGCCCTATATACGCGCAGGTGTTTCAACTGAATATTTAGATGATATTTGCAACGATTATATCGTCAACACCTTGCAGGTGATTCCTGCCAATGTGGGTTATCACGGTTTTACCAAAACCACCTGTACTTCAGTCAATGAAGTGGTGTGTCATGGCATACCATCGCCAGATAAAGTTTTACAAGATGGCGATATTTTAAATATAGATGTCGCGGTGATTAAAGACGGCTATTTTGGCGATACCAGTCGTATGTATTTGGTTGGCAATGTCAGCCCTGAGGCAAAACAACTGGTCGAAACCACCTATGAGGCAATGCTTGCTGGTATTCACACGGTTAAACCAGGTGCGACTTTAGGCGATATTGGTTATGCCATTCAGTCTGTAGCGCAACGTGAAGGCTATAGCGTAGTTCGCGAGTATTGCGGACATGGTATAGGGCGGGTGTATCACGAACAGCCTAATATTTTGCATTATGGGCAGCAAGGTCAGGGCATGGTGCTGAAAAAAGGCATGGTGTTTACCATTGAGCCAATGGTCAATGCAGGCAAGCCACAGGTAAAAGAACTCAATGATGGTTGGACGGTGGTCACCAAAGATCAATCACTGTCTGCACAATGGGAACACATGGTTGCAGTAACTGATGATGGTTTTGAGCTACTCACGCCGTGGCCAAATGGCACAGGGCATTATCCCGCTGTCGAATAATAAAATAGTAACCTCTTGCAAAACCCCCTTGCGGAACTTTAGGCGTTCTTCATCTCTCTTGAGAAGGGGGAAATCAAAGGAGTTATTTATATTTTTGCAAGAGGCTTAATGTGTAATAGTCAAAAACTTCCCTAAGCCATTAAAAATCAGACTTAAGCTGTTCCACCAAATAATCAATAAATACGCGCACTGCGGGTAGTAAACCACGTCGTGATGGATAAACTGCATGGAAAATACCATGAGGTGCAGTCCATTCGGGTAGCACTTGTACCAATTGACCCGACTGTACCAAACCTTGTGCGATGCTATCGGGAAGTAATGCAATGCCACAATTTTGACTGGCAAGTTCGGCTAACATAAATAAATTTGAACCCATTACCACCGGATTGATCTTAATTTTCTTTTGCTGCTTGTTTGGTCCAAATAATAAGAAATGTTGATCTAAATGTTCTTCAGCCATGCTAATGACCCGATGTTCCGTCAGTTGTTCGGGGGTAGTCAAATGACCAACTTCATTTAAGTAGGCTTGGCTGGCAAATAGACGTTGTTGAATGGCATTGAACTGTCTTAACACGAGGTTAGGGTCATCATCGAGTTTGGAACGAATCCGCAGCGCCAAATCTATGCCTTCATTAATTACGTCTACACGGCGGTTGCTAACCATCATTTGCACACGTATTTCAGGGTATTGCTTTAAAAAAGCGGGCAGAATTTTTGCCATTTGATTTTGCGCAATATCCACTGGCACGCTAACTTTAATCACGCCACGCGGTTCGCTACTCAAATGATTCACGACATCGTGCGCAGCTTGTGCAGCATTCATCATCACTTGCGCATGTCGATACACATCCATACCAATGTCGGTTACGGCAAAATGGCGTGAATTGCGCTGAATGAGACGTACACCGAGTTGCTCTTCCAGATGATACACACGGCGGCTGAGCTTTGATTTTGGAATATCTGTGGCACGTTCGGCAGCACTAAAACCAGCATGTTCAACCACCAGTGCAAAGCAATAAAAATCATCTAAATCGGGCAACATTGTTCAATTCCATTTCTGCAACATTATTTATATTATAGAG
>SSHD01000051.1 GCA_008017255.1 Acinetobacter sp. | reverse complement strand
TTTCAGTGATGTACTGTTTTAAAGTGTCGATATCTTTGTAGTCGATGTATGCAACTTTCTCAGCTGTAAAGCGGCAGAACTTGCGACGACGGTAAAAACGTGCCATTGATGTTCTCCTTATTCAGCTTCTTGAATTGCTTGTTGTGCTTCTTCACGTTGAGCTTTACGCGCACGTTTTTCTTCAGCACTCTTAGCAAGTAAAGATTCTTCAGTAATTGCGTGTTCACGACGGATGATAATGTTACGAATGATTGCATCGTTATAACGGAACAATTCTTCTAATTCATCAAGAGTCGTTTGACCACATTCAACATTCATAAGAATGTAGTGTGCTTTGTGAATCTTGTTAATCGGGTAAGCCAATTGGCGGCGGCCCCAATCTTCTAAACGGTGAATTTGACCATCAGCTTCTTTGATCTGAGAGATATAGCGTTCAACCATACCTACAACTTGATCGCTTTGGTCTGGATGTACCAGTAGTACGATTTCGTAGTGACGCATTGTCAGCTCCTTACGGTTTAAGCAGCCCCTAATTAAAAAATTAGAAGCAAGGAGTCATAACCTGAGTTATGTCGCAAATTGCGAAGCGGTGATTTTAGAGAGATTTGGTTTAATTCGCAAGTTATATTGTGATTTTCCTAATGACTTATTCCTCGGTGGTGGATAAAGCCTGAATTGCCTGTAAGCCCGCCATAGAGAATGTGGTTAGGTGTCTGACCAGATATTGTGTGTCCATCTGGGAAATTGCTGCGATTGGTGTAGGAATATTCGAGTTGGATATAATTAGCATCATACAGGGTGCCATGACGTTCAGGATACAAGGCAACACGGCGGGATGATTCTCATCCAGACCAGATGCCTGACTAATGATTTGGCGAATCAATTGAAATTTACGCATGCCTTCATTTTGCATGAAATCAAGCAAAGATGAGTTAGGTGAAAATAATTCACGGATAAATACATTGCTATACCAGAGATTTTTTTCAACCAGCCTATCAATAATGGTTTGAAAAAATACTTCCAGTTTTTGAGTGGGAGGAATTGGGCTTTCTGCCAGTCGTATTAAAAATTGCTCATCAATATAATGTGCATGCGCCTCCACCAAAACAGCTCGATATAAACCTTCCCGTCCTTTGAAATGATAATTGATTGCAGCCAGGTCAACATTGGCAGCTTGGGCAATCGCTTTATTGCTGGTCTGGGCAAAACCATGCTGGGCAATCAAATTGCCTGCGGCATCAAGAATTCTGGCTTTAGTGATGTCACCATCACTGCGTCTATTACGAGACATCATTCACTCACGATATTTTTATAGCATGAGTATATCTTTTTTTGTCAATCTGATGTAGTTTAAATTTAATTTGAATTTAAACTTTGATATTGGACTGCCGTCTATGAAAAAAAATATCATCATTGCTGTGGTGGTTATCACAAGTATTCTGGCAATGACATTTTGGTTTTTAAAACGGGATACAACGACTTCAACTGATTTAACTTTATATGGCAATGTTGATATTCGTCAGGTATCACTGGCTTTTGAAGCGTCAGGACGGATTCAAAGTTTAAAGGTGCAGGAAGGAGATAAAGTACGGCAAGGTCAGGTATTGGCACAACTGAATACTGATGCCTTAAAGATTCAGGCACAACAGGCTGAGGCGCAACGCAATGTACAAAAACAGGCCATGTTAAAGCAGCAGGTTGGTGCTCGTCCTGAAGAAATTGCTCAAGCCAAAGCACAACTTCTAAGTACACAGGTGCAGTTGGAAAAAGCCACTCAGGATTTACAGCGTTTACAGGCATTGAACCGTAGTACCGCAGGTCAGGCAATGAGTAAACAGCAACTGGAAGATGCCCAGAGTAATCAGGCGGCGGCCGCAGCAATTGTCAAAGCCCAGAATGCCAGTTTGCAACTTTTATTAAAGGGAGCAAGAGCAGAAGATCGGGCTGCAACTAAAGCCCAATATGATGTGAGTCAATCCAATCTGGATTTAATTCAATATAATCTTGCACAAAGTGAATTGCGTTCGCCTGTCAATGCAGTGGTACGTGCCAGATTGCAGGAAGTGGGAGATATGACTACACCACAAAAGGCAGTGTATACACTGGCTTTAACCGATCCGAAATGGGTACGGGTCTATGCCAGTGAAAAAGATTTAAGCCAGATTAAAATGGGGGCAACAGCACAGGTGATTCGGGATTCACAGCCAAATCAGCCGATTACTGGCAAAGTTGGCTATATCTCTTCGGTGGCTGAATTTACCCCAAAAACTGTACAGACCGAAGATATTCGTACCACGCTGGTTTATGAAGTGCGAGTCTATGTTGATGATCCGAATGACCAACTAAAAATGGGGCAGCCTGTTACCGTTAAAATTACCCAAGTTGCTACAAAACAAGAGTAAATCGCCATGAATGATGCCAGTGTTGTAGTGGCTCGTGATTTACGCCAGAGCTTTAAGTCGGAAAATAAAAAATTGCCTGATGTGATTGCATTGCAGGGTTTAAATATGCAGATTCAGGCAGGGCAAATGACGGCATTGGTTGGACCTGATGGGGCAGGAAAAACCACATTCCTACGTCTGATTGCAGGTTTATATCAACCGACTTCGGGGTCGCTGGAAGTATTGGGGATTGATGTTGCAAAACATCCGCAGACAGTACAAGACCGAATCAGTTATATGCCGCAACGCTTTGGCTTATATGAAGATTTAAGTATTCAGGAAAATCTGGATTTATATGCCAATTTACATGGCGTACCGCAAGATGTGCGACAGGAACGCTTTGCCCGTTTATTGGCAATTACCGATTTAGCCCAGTTTACCCAACGTCCTGCTGGAAAATTATCTGGCGGTATGAAGCAAAAACTAGGTTTAGCCTGTACCTTGGTACGTTCCCCAGAGCTATTATTACTTGATGAACCGAGTGTCGGAGTAGACCCATTATCCAGACGGGATTTATGGGTCATTATTGAACAGTTGGTTCGGGAAGAAAATTTAAGTGTCATCATCAGTACTGCCTATATGGACGAAGCCGAACGCTGTGCCGAAGTGTATGTGATGTATGAAGGCAAAATCCTAAAACAGGGAACACCACAGCAATTAAGTGAACAGGTACGAGGGCTAACATGGCAAGTCCGCCCACCAGAACAGATGAAAGCCAGAACATTACAGGCATATTTACTGGATAATCATCAATATATTACTGACGCTGTGCCTAAAGGTGATGTGGTCCGTTTTATCACCAAAGCTGAATGTCCACAACTTCCTGCTGACCAGTTACCGCAAGGGGCAATAGTACAAGCCAGACTGCCAGAATTGGAAGATGCCTTTATGTTGTTTTTACATCAGGCACAGCAGCAGAATGGAAGACCGAATAATACTGATATTGGGTTGAGTCAGCAGCCACAGACTGAAATTATTGAACAACAGTCACCTGTCATTATTGTAAAAGATTTGGTCAGAACATTTGGTGATTTTACAGCGGTGGCTAATACGTCATTTGAGGTACAGCGAGGGGAAATTTTTGGTTTATTAGGGCCAAATGGTGCAGGTAAAACCACGACGTTTCGTATGTTATGCGGTTTATTACCTGCCAGTAGTGGAACGCTAGAAGTGGCAGGGATGAATCTGCGTCACGCACGGGCGCAGGCAAGGGCAAAAATTGGTTATGTCTCCCAAAAGTTTGCTTTATATGGCAATTTAACTGTACAGGATAATCTTAAATTTTTTGGTGGGGCGTATGGCTTATCAGGCAAAACGCTGCATCAGCAAATTGATAAAGCCTTACAACAATTTGATTTAAAACCACATGCCAAAAGTGGCGATTTACCCAATGGTTTTAAGCAGCGTCTATCTATGGCGGCAGCCTTATTGCATCAACCTGAAATTGTCTTTCTGGATGAACCGACCAGTGGTATTGACCCACTGGCAAGACGTTCATTCTGGTACACCATTGGCGAGCTGGCGAATCAGGGCATTACCATTATTATCACCACGCATTTTATGGAAGAAGCGGAATATTGTGACCGTATTGCCATTCAGGACGCAGGCAAAGTGTTGGCACTCGGTTCACCGCAACAGGTACGACGGCAGGCAGGTGATACTGGTGCAATGGATATGAACAGTGCCTTTATTGCGATTGTGGAACAGGCACGAGCCAAGCAAGGGGGTGATAAATGATGAGTATCTTATTTTTAACCCCCTTGCGGAACTTTAGTCGTTCCTCATCCCCCACTTGCGAAACAGTGTTTCTCAGGGGAGAACACCACGAATCATATAAGGTTTTGATTTCATGGAAAGTCCCCCCTGTGAAGGGGGGATTTAGGGGGGTAATTTTATGAACCTTAGAGCATTTTTTAATCGTCTATCCGCCCTTACGATAAAAGAAAGCAATCAGTTATTACGAGATAAAAGTAGTCTGGCGATAGGGCTGATTTTACCCATTATCCTGATTTTGCTGTTTGGTTATGGCCTGTCTTTTGATTTAAGTCATGGACGAGTAGGGGTTGTGGTACAACATAGTTCACCACAAAGTCAGCAACTGATTTCTGGTTTAAATGGCACAACATATCTTGATATTCAGCAATACCATAGTTTTGTTCAGGCTGAACAGGCAATGGGCAAGGCAGAAATAGATGCGATTGTTAATCTGCCTACCGATTTTGCCGAACAAAGTGCTAAAGGTACAGCGACGATACAGGTGATTAGCAATGGTCGTTCCATCAGTATTGCATCAGCCCTGCAAGGCTATATTTCAGGCGCATTGGCAACCACACAAGCCATTCAGGCAGACCGTCAGCAAATCGCACCGTCCAGTGGTGTGATTACGGTTGAACAGCGGATGTGGTTTAATGAATCAGCAAATAGTACATGGTTTATTGTGCCTGGATTGATTGTACTGATTCTGACTTTAATCGGGGCATTTTTAACTGCCCTGTTGATTGCCCGTGAACGAGAAAGAGGCACACTGGAAGCCTTATTTGTGACCCCTGTGCGTCCATTAGAAATTGTCCTTGCCAAACTGATTCCCTATATCGTGATTGGTATGATTGATATTGTAATCTGTCTGATTGCGACTCATTTCCTGTTTGAAGTACCGATGAGGGCTTCATTATTATCCATTATCAGTGCTTCATTCCTCTATTTACTGGTATCCCTGCTGATGGGATTAACCATCTCAGGTTTTGCCCAAAATCAGTTTAAAGCCAGTCAAATTGCATTACTGGCAAGTTTTATGCCTGCGTTGATGCTGTCAGGTTTTGTGTTTGATACCCGCAATATTCCCTTTGTTGTCCAAATCATTAGTCAGATTTTACCTGCAACCCATTTTATGTCACTGATTAAAACCCTGTTTTTAGGCGGAGATAATTGGGCATTATGGTTGAAGGAGTGTAGTGTTTTAATGCTGTATGTGGTTATTTTTACCGTAGCGTCCTGTATGTCGCTAAGAAAACGCTTAAGCTGATTTTATAGAGATATGCCCATGATAAATAAAATGATTCACTGGCTCAATTATCTTCTGGTCTTGGTTAAAAAAGAATTTTTGATTATTTTTAGTGACCCTGCCAATCGGGCCATATTATTTGTACCTGCATTACTACAAGCCTTATTATATGGCTATGCTGGCACTTATAATGTTAATCATGTCGATTATGCGGTATTAGACCAGAGTAAAGGGCAGGTATCGCATCAATTACTGGCACATTTAGATGGTTCAGGAATTTTTAAACGTACAGCGACACTGGATAATAATACCCAAATTCAACAGGTGATTGATGAACGTACTGCTTTAGCCATCATCACTATTCCTGCTGATTTTGAGGATAAACTGAATCAGGGACAGGCTTCTCCGATTCAGGTGATTTTAGATGGTCGTAATTCTTCAACTGCAGGTATGGCTGGGACATATATCAGTAGTGTGGTGGGACAAGTGAATCAGCAACATCTGGGAACTGGTGCAGCCCTCAATGTGGAAACCCGCACTTGGTATAACCCGAATCTGGAATCCCGATGGGGAATCATGCCATCTTTGATAGCTGCACTAAGTATGATACAAACTTTATTATTGTCCTCGCTTTCTGTCGCCAGAGAACGGGAACAGGGCACATTTGACCAGTTATTGGTCACGCCTTATACCCCGATTCATATTATGATTGGTAAAGCCCTACCGCCGATTTTTGTGGGATTGATGCAATCGACCATTATCCTGCTGATTATTATGTTCTGGTTTAAAATTCCCATGAATGGTTCGCTGGGTTTACTCTATTTTGGTTTATTGGGTTTTAATATTGCAACAGTAGGCGTAGGACTCTCTATTTCGGCAATTTCCCTGAATATGCAGCAGGCAATGCTATTTACTTTCTTCCTCATTATGCCATTGATGTTGTTATCTGGACTTTTAACCCCTGTACAAAATATGCCGTATCTATTGGAAATGGGTACTTATGCCAATCCATTACGTTTCGGGATTGATTTGGTACAACGGGTCTATCTGGAAGGGGCAACTTTTCAGCAGATCAAAGGGGATTTTATACCTATGCTGGTTTTGGCAGTGGTCACATTACCCTTAGCGGCATGGTTGTTTAGAAATCGTTTGTCTTAGATTGGCTAAATTTTTGTCCATAAGAGAAGCAGAATAAACATGAAACTCATTTTACATACTCACTAAACTGTATTTTGAACAAGTGAATAATAGGGGATAAAAAGATAGAGAAATGCCTCTATCTTTTTAAAAGATTGGGAGAAAAGGTGCAGGGCTTTTAAAGGTAAAGCTAAAGCATAAACTGATAACAGTAATGAGGATGACTGAAAATAGGAAAAAACGTTTTGCCCAGAGTTGGTCATCTTCAGCTTTAAATCCTAAAATACCGATATAGAACCAATATGCACACAGTAGATTACAGATGACCAAAAATATAATGTTGGTATATCCATAAACATAGAGCGCATTCATCGCCAGTGTAAATAAAACCACATAAATCAGTGATTCAATTTTGGTTCTGTGAACAGAACGAGCGATAGGTAAAATCGGAATACCTGCGTTTTTGTAATCGTCAAAACGATAAATCGCAATTGCCCATGAGTGCGGCATTTGCCATAAGGCATAAGCAACAAAAATAAGCAGCGCAGCAATATCAAATTGATGACTCACAGCCGTATAACCAATAACAGGTGGACTCGCTCCGGAAATACTACCAATCACGGTTTGATGGATGGTGGCGCGTTTGCTCCACAAACTATAAAACCCGACATAAACCACAAAACCAATTACAGCAAATAAAAATGCATAAGCATTGACCCAAAACCACAGTAGTCCAAAGCCAATCACACCCAATACCAACGCATAACACAGCGCAATAGTTGGGGAGATGGTTTTAGTGACCAATGCACGGTTCATGGTGCGTTGCATTTTTTGATCGATGTCTTGATCGATGACATTATTGACCACACAGCCAGACGCAACCACAAAAGTTGTTCCAAGCAATGTCAGTAATAATAACACAGGGTCTATAGCGCCTTGGGCGGCTAAGAAAAAGCCGCCCAAGGTGGTAATGAAATTACCGAAGAGAATTCCTGGTTTAGTCAGGAATAAATACTTCTTTAACATGACAATCAGTTTAGAGCATCATGTTGTAGTGCAAGTAATTCATAATCCACACCGAGCCGACTAAAAGCACGGCAATACAAAGAATGGTGTAGATAAATGCAATTAAGTTCCAGCGTTGATCGGACGAGGTATTCATGTGTAAGAAATACACAAGTTGTACCAATACCTGAGCAACAGCAGTAATGCCAATCACAGTCATTAAAATGCCACGACCGAATCCACCTGCCATCACCATTCCAAAAGGAATAAGAGTGAGAACAACAGACAAAATGAATCCAACCGTGTATTGCTTGAAGTTACCGTGTGATGCACCTGCAGCATTGTGGTCATGACTACTCATTACAGAACTCCCATTAAGTAAACGACGCTGAATACACAGATCCAAACGATGTCAAGGAAGTGCCAGAACAAGCTTAAACAAGCCAGACGACGTGTATTCGGTAAAGTCAAACCATTGGTTTTGATTTGATACATCAACACGAGCATCCACACTAAACCAGAGGTTACGTGAATACCGTGCGTACCAACCAAGGTAAAGAATGCCGATAAGAATGCACTTGTACTTGGACCGTGACCTGCATGAACTAAATGATTGAACTCATAAATTTCCATGCCGATGAACGATGCACCAAAAAAGAATGTGATTAATAACCAAGTCAGCACTTGATTCACATTTTTTTTGTACGATGCAAGCACTGCAAAACCAAAAGTCACAGAAGAAATCAATAAGGCGAAAGTTTCGGTTAATACAAAACCTAAAGAATCACCAAAAAGATCTTTTGCACTTGGCGTGCCAGGTGGAATATGACTGCTTAAAACGGCGAACGCAATGAAGAGTGATCCGAAAAGAATCAAGTCACTCATCAAATAAGTCCAAAAACCGAAGACGGTCATGTCGGTATCATCATGTTCGTGATGATCATGGTTGTCGTGATGAAGTACTTCAGCCATATCCTTAGTCCTTCTTCAAGTGTTTTTCAAGTAAGGCATAACGTTCGTTTTCAATACGTTCTACTTCAGCAGCCGGCACATAGTAATCCACATTTTTAGTGAATGAACTCACGATAAAGCTAATGATAGCGGAAACGAATGCAACAGCTACAAGCCACCAAATATGCCAGATTAAGGCAAAGCCCATGATGGTAATGAACATTGCAATGACAAAACCAGCAGCACGGTTGGTTGGCATGTGAACGTCTTCATATTTAGTGTTGCGGGCATAAGCGACACCATTTTCTTTGTCAGTCCAGAAACGATCGATACCGCTTGCATCTGGTAAATGAGCAAAGTTATAGAATGGAGCAGGAGATGAGGTAGCCCATTCAAATGTACGACCATCCCATGGATCGCCTGTGTAGTCCATATTTTGATGACGTTGTAAGAAACCAACGATAATCTGCATAAGGAAACATACAATACCAATAGCGACTAGTACTGAACCAAATAGTGCAATTGCTAAGTATGGGTCCCATTCTGGGTTGTCATACGTATTCAAACGACGTGTCATACCCATGAAACCAAGGATATAAAGTGGCATGAATGCAAAATAGAAACCGAAGAACCAGAACCAGAATGCAGCTTTACCCCATGCTTCATTGAGCTTCCAACCAAACATTTTTGGCCAGTAGAAAATGATGCCGGCAAACATACCAAATACAACACCACCAATAATTACGTTATGGAAATGCGCAATCAAGAAGAGTGAGTTGTGTACCAAGAAGTCCGCAGGTGGAACAGCCATGAGTACCCCAGTTAAACCACCGATACCAAAAGTCACAAGGAAACCGAGTGTCCATAACATAGGTGTTGTGAACGTGATGCGACCTTTATACATGGTAAATAACCACGAGAAGATTTTCACACCAGTTGGAATTGCAATGACCATGGTCATGATACCGAAGAACGCGTTAACGTTGGCACCAGCACCCATCGTAAAGAAGTGATGTAACCAAACCACGAACGAAAGTACGGTAATTGCGATGGTTGCATAAACCATAGACTTATAACCGAACAACGCTTTACGTGAGAAAGTTGCTACAACTTCTGAGTAAATACCAAAAGCAGGTAATACTAAGATATATACTTCTGGGTGACCCCAAGTCCAAATCAAGTTCACATACAACATTGGACTACCGCCCAAATCGTTAGTGAAGAAATGGAAACCGAAGTAGCGGTCTAAACTTAACATTGCAATTGTACCTGTTAACACAGGGAATGATGCGATGATCAATACTGCAGTACATAAAGATGTCCACGTAAAGATCGGCATATCCATAAGACCCATGCCAGGAGCACGCATTTTAATGATGGTAACGAAGAAGTTAACACCAGTAAGAAGTGTACCAAGACCAGAGATCTGAAGTGCCCAGATATAGTAGTCAACACCAACACCAGGAGAGTATTCGATACCTGAAAGAGGAGGGTAAGCCATCCAACCAGTTGCCGCAAACTCACCAAGCGCAAGAGAAACCATCATCAAACCAGCAGCACCAGCGAATAACCAGAAGCTTAGAGAGTTTAATAATGGGAAGGCAACGTCACGTGCACCAATTTGAAGTGGTACCACAACGTTCATCATACCTACAACTAGACCCATTGCCACGAAGAAGATCATAATTACGCCATGCGCAGTAAAGATCTGGTCGTAGTGTTCAGGGTGTAAATAACCTTCGCCACCACCTTTCGCAAGGAAAAGTTGTAAACGCATCATGATCGCATCTGCGAAACCACGCAACAGCATGATCACAGAAATAAAGATGTACATAATACCAATTTTTTTATGGTCTACCGATGTGAACCATTCGTTCCACAAGTAGCCCCATTTTTTAAAGTAGGTAATACCAGCAACAACTGCGATACCACCTAAGATCATCATTGCCACTGTTACCAGTACAATTGGATCGTACGGAATAGCATCCGGGCCTAATTTACCTAAGAAGCTCATGTCTTATTCCCCTACAACTGATGAAGCAGGTTCAACTGCGGCATGTGCTTCAGAAGAAGCAGCCTCGTGAGCACCCGCAGTCGCTGAGTGATCAGCACCGTGATAGTTACTCATATAATTGTTAATTACAGATTCGAACAATTGTGGCTCAACCGAAGAATAATAAGTCACAGGATGTGGCTTAGTTGGGTAAGGCTTCATTGCTTCAACTGCAGCCTTTTCTTCTGGAGTATTTGCTTTAGCAAGCAAAACTTCAAGTTGGTGTTTGCCTCTGTTACCGTCACGTAAGGTTGCAAATTCAGCTTGGTCTAAAACAGTTTTTTGTACTGATTCAGGATTCACTGAAGTGCCGTTACCTGCTTTAACTGCTTCTACCCATTGCGCAAATTCGGCATCGGTCACACTGTGTGCTTTAAAGCGCATTTGTGAGAAACCGTAACCCGAATAGTTTGCCGAAATACCACGGTAAACACCCGGTTCATCTGCTAATAGGTGAAGGTGAGTTTGCATACCTGCCATGGCATAGATTTGACCGCCTAACTGTGGAATGAAGAATGAGTTCATTGTGAAGTTAGAGGTAATCTTAAAGCTTACTGGTGTTTTCTCTGGGAAACGCACCTCGTTTACCGTTGCAATATTTTGCTCAGGATAGATAAAAATCCACTTAAACTGTTCAGCAATAACTTGAACGGTCAATGGTGCTTTATCTGATTCTAATGGACGGTAAGGGTCGTACTTGTGGGAACCCCACCAAGTTAACCAAGCTAAAATACCAATAATAATGACAGGAACACCCCAAACAACAATTTCAATTGTCGTAGAGTGTGCCCAAGTAGGTTTGTAGTCTGCATCTTTATTCGATGCGCGATATTGCCAACCAAACCAAACTGCCATCACGACTGATGGAATAACCACCAATAACATGAGGTAGATCGAGGTCATCATCAGGCTACTTTGACCATGACCGACCGGACCTTTTGTGTTTAGAAGTACCATATCACCGCCACACCCAGTTAAGAGTGCAGCCATCGCAGATAAAGACAATACAGCTAAAATTGTTTGTCTCATTTTACAACCTCGGTGAAGAGTCCCATTCCCTAATTGAATTATGGGATAGCGATTATAGTGCCGCATGCTACTTATCTAGCTTTTATAAAAAAAGCCCAACAATGATCCGACACAGCTACGTTGTAGGACATTATGCCTTATCTTGGGGAACTAAGCTACAGCTATAGTGCACTGAAATACTTGTTTTAAAACCCGATTTA